>NZ_JBEXLC010000011.1:0-89956 GCF_040609795.1 Nocardia sp. NPDC004604 | reverse complement strand
CAGAACACGAATGTGGGGTTCCACCCTCACATTTGGCACACCACCCCTCGAAGCACCGCGAGCCTGTATCACTTCTGAAGACGACCCCGATGTATTGCATTTCGTCCGGCGTCGTCACCATCTGCACCGTCGACGATCCGGCGGCGGTGCGCACGGTGATCTGATTCGGTGTTGACGGCTGCTGCATAAGCGTCACATCCGCATCGAACGGCGCGTGGCCCTGCTCGTCCGCGTGCACGTACACGATGGTGGCTCCGCCCGGCAGTGCGGTCGGTGTGATGCCGTCGAAGACCACCATCGTGGTCGTCGGATACGGCGCACTGGCTGGCTCGACCGGCGCGCTGGTGGGCTCCCGTGTGCCCATTGAGCGCGGCGCCAGCGAGAGCGCATGCGGCGCCCCGACGTGGTTGACCATGGTGTACCAGGCCTCGGCGCGGGTCGTGTGCACCACTGCCCGCGCGCCCAGCGCCAGCGCTCGCAACACAACCTGTTGTGCCAGATCGAGATTGCCGATCACCTCGAGATAGCGGGTGCCCTCGCCGAGCAGCGGCACCGCGATGCCCTGGCCGGTGGTGTCGGCGCCGATAAGCTGCCCGCATCCGGCCGTGGGCACGGTGAGATCGGTGAGCGCGTCGAGCGGGCCGCGCTGCTCGTCGGCCGGGCGGTCCGGGGTGCCTATGGGCAGCGTGTTCAGCAGCGCGCGGCGCTGCTGGCCGGGGAGCCGGCGCAGGCCGGGCACGGGCGCACCCTCGGGCGCGGTCATGGTGTCGAAGCGCACCAGCGCATTCAGCGAGACCAGCCCCGATACCGCGCGCTGGTCGCCGCGCGGCGGCACCGGCCGCAACCGCACCGCGATCGTGGTGGACAGGCTCGGCGTGGACCACAGATCGGCGAAGCCGCGGGTGCCGATGAGATCGTTGCCGATCGTGTAGCTGGTCAGATGCACGCCCTGGTATTGCAGCGAGGCCGTGGTCTCGGTGAACTGATCGACGGAGATGCCGTGGGTGAGCTGCTGCACCGCGGTGTTGATCTCGGCGGCAGTCAGCACCGACACCGTGATGCCGTGCGCGGCAAGGCGATTGGCGACGCGGCGGGTGGCGATGATCGCGGTGCGCAGCGCGCCCTCCCCGCCGCCGCTGCGGTTGGCGACGGCCTCGGCATTGGCCAGTGGATCCAGCCGCAGCACCAGCCACACCGTGCGGCGGGCGATGGCCGGCAGCGGCCCCAGGATGCTGTCGTAGATCTGCGCGACGGGCCCGTTGCTGGCGGTGCGGGCCTCGGCGCTGATCACGTCGATGGAGGAGAGCGTGATGTCGAACTGCGACAGGCAGTTCGCGACCTCGCCCAGCGGCAGCAGCTGCCCGGCATCCAGCGAGCCGGGCCGCAGCCAGGTCACCATGTCCGGCGGCGGCTCGATGCGCAGCATGGTGATCAGCCGGTCGTTGTCCCAGCGCAGGCCGTAACTGCCGCCTTCGGGCACCGGCACGTCGAACGGCTCCGGCGGCCGGGTGCTCGGATTGTGCCGCATCCGGTACCACCGGAACCCCACGGCGCCGGCACACATTCCGGCGAGCGAGCGAGGTGCGCGGCGCCGCATCGGTGCCAGCCCCAGCAACAGCACGGCCGCGCCGATCCCGGCCACGGCCGCCAGCGGCAGCGCGAAAACCGTTGCAACCCAGGTGGCCGCGGCGGTGACCAGCACCACCGGTGTCACCACGGACAGCGGATAGTCGCGGAACAGCCAGAAGTCCTCGTCGCGCAGGGCCGCTCGGGGCGCGGCGGTGACGCCGGTGGGCGCCGTGCCCTCATCAGTGGATGCTGGTGCGCCACCTGGATTCTCCGGACCAGTGTGCGCGGTCGTCGTTTCGTCGACCATTGTCACCGGTCTTTCTCCTTCACAGTGTTGTTCATAATTATCCGCCGCGGGTAGAACCAGCCGTTGACCAATAAACTCGCCGGCCGGCCTCGCGAGTATCGTGCCCAGCAACCGATTCGGCGCGAATAACGTTACCCGTTCCGAGGGGGCTGGCTGGCGGAGCCGGCGGGATTGGTATGAAATTGCCGTAAGTGGCGTCCCGGCGGTGCACCACATAGTCTTTGAGCCAGAGCACACTTATCAGTTAGGGGTAGCAGGTGCCGGCACAGCTGACCACCCGGGCTCAGGTCAACGGCTATCGCTTTCTACTGCGGCGCCTCGACCACGCCCTTGTGCGCCGCGATGTGCGCATGTTGCATGATCCGTTGCGCTCGCAGAGCCGATCGCTGGTCGTGGGCGCGATCCTGGGGCTGCTGGTGGTTGCCGGTGCGGCGATCCTGGCGTTCATCCGCCCACAGGGCGCGATCGGGCAGTCGAAGATCGTGATGGGTAAGGACAGCGGCGCCCTCTACGCGGTGGTCACCGACAAGTCCGGCAGCTCCACCCTGCACCCGGTGCTGAACCTGGCCTCGGCCCGGCTGATCACCGGCAGCAACGAAGCGCCCGCCTCGATCAAGGAGGGCAAGCTCGGCTCCATGCCGCGCGGCCCGCTGCTCGGCATTCCCGGTGCGCCGCAATCGCTTCCGGGTTCCAGCCAGGGCTCCCGCTCGGACTGGACGCTGTGCGACGCGGTGCAGCTCTCGGCCACCGGCAGCTTCACCGGGGTCACCTCCACCACCTCGACGGTACTGGCCGGGCCGCCGCGACTGGGCGACCGGATACACTCGGCCGGGGCGAACGAGGCCGTGCTGGTGTACCGCGCCGACCAGACCTTCCTGATCTACGATGGCAAGCGCGCCGAGATCGACCCGAACAACTCGGTGCTGGCCCGCACCCTCAACCTGTCAGCGAATCCGGCCCGCCCGGCCGGCGCCGGCCTGATAAATGCCGCCACCGCGGTGCCGCCGCTCACCCCACCGTCGATTCCGGATGCCGGTAAGCCCGGCCCAGGCAAGCTGTCGGGTGTGCCGGTGGGCGGCGTGGTGTCGGTGGCCGGTGTGAACGGCAGCGACAAGCCGGAGCTGTACGCGGTGCTCTCCGATGGGGTGCAGCGGATTTCGCCGTTCACCGCCGCGCTTCTGCGCAATGCCGATTCGCACGGCATGAGCCAGATCAAAACCGTCCCACCGGATCTGCTCGACGGGGTGCCGGTGGTGACCGATCTGCAGATCGCGCAATTCCCGGCCGAGGTACCGAAAATCGTTGCGGCCGAGGATGCCCCGGTGACCTGCGTGAACTGGCACAAGGACGCCGGGTTGGTGTCGCCGGACGCCAAGAGCGATCCGGCCGACAAGGCGAGGGTGTCGCTGCTGCTGGGCGCTCGTCTGCCGCTGGCGGATCCGGCCAAGCCGGTGGAGCTGGCCAGCGCCGGCTCGGCCGATCACGTCTCCAATGTGTACGTGCCGCCGTCGACCGGTGAGTTCGTGCAGGCCACCGGGATGACCTCGGGCAACGTGCGGCGCGACGGCCTGTTCTTCATCAGCGACATCGGAATCCGTTACGGCATACCGGATACCAACACCGCCAAGCTGCTGGGCCTGGGTGATTCACCGCGCCTGGCGCCGTGGGCGGTCGTGAGCCAGCTGGTGCCAGGGCCGACCTTGTCCCGCCAGGATGCCCTGGCCAGTTACGACACGTTGCCGCCCCAGAACAGCAACTGACAGCTCCGCCGTCCGGATGCGAGCCCCCGTCATTCCGGGATGCTTTCAGCCGGAATTCGCCGGGGCACAGTGGATCCCGGCTAAAAGCATGCCGGGGTGACGAGATGTCGTACCGGGGGATGACGAGGGATCAGTTCAGCTGCTGGCTCAGCCCCAGCGACGCCAGCACGCCTTCGAGTGCGGTTTGCATGTCGGGGCGTTCGATCCGCATCAGCACCGATTCGTCGACCTCGGACAGATCGAGGGTGTCGTCGTTGGCGAGGCGGAATTCGCGTTCCTCCTCGGCGGCCTCGATGATGTTGCGGATGAAGCGACCGTTGCCGGCCAGGTCGACCCCGCGGCGGGGTTGGCCGCTCTGGTCGGTGCTTTCCAGGTTGTAGAGCCGCTCGCACACTTCTTCCAGGAGTTCCTGTGCGTCGGTGGCGAGTTCGGAGTCGCGGGCGGTGGCGATGACCCGTCCGATCTGGCCGAGTTCGGGAGCGGTGTAGGAGGGGAACTGCAGCCGCTTGGCGAAGCGCGACGCCAAACCGTCGTTGGCGGCCAGCAGCCGGTCGATCTCACCGTCGTAGCCGGCGATGATGACCACGAGCCGGTCGCGGTCGTTCTCCATCCGCGCCAGCAGCGTGTCGACGGCCTCACGGCCGAACGCATCCCCGCCGGAGAGCCCGGTCTGGATCAGGGTGTAGGCCTCGTCGATGAACAGCACCCCGTCCATCGCGGAGTCGATCAGCTTGTCGGTCTTGATCGCCGTGGATCCGAGGTGTTCGCCGACCAGGTCCATGCGTTTGGCCTCGACCACCTTGTCGGTCTTGAGCAGCCCGAGCCCGCAGTAGATCTTGGCGACCACACGGGCGATGGTCGTCTTACCGGTACCGGGCGGCCCGGTGAAGGCGAGGTGGTTGCCGCGCGGTGCGGACGCCAATCCCTTCTCGGCGCGGATCTTGGCCAACTGCGCGGACGACTGCAGCTTTGCCACCTGATTCTTCACCGCCGTCAGGCCGATCTGCCGCTCCAGCTCCGCGCGCGCCTCGGCCAGGATCCGCTTGGCCCGGTCCTCGGTTTCGGCGGCCTGTGTGTCCTCCAGCGACGGTGCGGAGGCGGGGTCCCACCTGTTGGTTCGGGCCTCGATCTGCTCGCGGCTGGTGACCTGGATGCGGTAGCTGCGGTCCCGCATGGCCTCGGTGTTCGCGGCGAAGTCCGGGGCCTGCGAGTACACCTTCTCGAACAGGCCCTGCGCCTCTTCCTCGCTGCCGGACTCGCGCAGGCACAACCCGCGGCAGAACATGGCGGTGGTGCGGGCGGCGGGGATCGGGCCCAGCTCGGCCAGCTCCATCCGCCGGATCGCCTCGCCGAACAGGCCCAACTGGGCGCACGCCGACCCGACCATCACGTGCGCGCCTGCGGCCATGAAGGGGTCGTCCCAGCTATCGGAGCCGGCGAGCACGGTCATCACGTCGGGCCAGCGTTGGGTGTTGTAGTGCAGTACCCCGCGCGTGTACGCGGCCAGTCGCGCATCCGCGCCGACGTCGATGCCGGTCTGGGTGCGCTGATAGTCGGCGAGCCCATCGAGAACCCGCACCGCCTCGTCGAACTGCTTGTCGGCGATCAGCATCGTCGCCTGCGCCACACAGATCTCGGAGTAGTTGGCCAATGGATAGTCGATGTACAGCCCGGTGGAAAACCGCCCCGCCAACGCCCGCGACGGCAGCCCGAGGCGGCGTTGTTCGCGATACAGCGTGGAACCGGCGGTTTCGTACAGCGAGTTCACCACCGCGGACGTGACCTCGCCGGCGGCGGCCAAGCCCAGCCAGGCATCGCACATCGTCGGATCCCACTCCGTGGCCCGCTGGAACGCCAGTTTGGCGTACTCCAAATCGCGGGTCGATTCCTGGCCGTCGATGGACAGTCCCAGGGAAAGGACACCGGCCTTGAATGCGCGTTGTGCTTGGCGGTTGCCGGTCATAGCTGCCTATCCTCGAATGTTTCTGTTGTAATGGCGAATTCAATTCACTCTGACCATCGTTGTGATGGCGCAGTTACTGCTTAATGATGGCGCAGTTACTGCCTGGTGATGGCGCAGTTTGCTGCCTGCTGGATACATTATGGTCGGCACCGAGAGGTTGCCAAGTGAGATCGTCAACTAAGGTGAGAGTGGCAATTTGACCGCGCCTGATCCCGTCCGCCGAGCGGTCGTCGGACCCGAATTGTGCCGCGTGTCCGTCATCGGGGGAGATACTCAACTCGATGTCGGACTGCCGGTGTCTGTCCCGATCGCGTCGTTCATCGGTGAGTTGGTTGCGCTGATCGGTTCGCGGACACCGGATCTCGGTGACAGCGACGAGGACACCAGCCCAGCGGAAGCCCAGCACTGGACGCTGGCCCGGCTCGGCCGCGAGGCCATCCCGCCCAGCCGCACCCTGACCGAGGCCGAGGTACGCGACGGTAACCTGCTGGTTTTACGTGCAGTGGGCGCCAAGGAGTCCCCGGCGCTGTTCGATGACGTCATCGACGCGGTATCGCGGCTGACCACGGTTTCGTTCCGGGGCTGGTCGCCGAGTGCGGCCCGCTGGACCGGGCTGGTATCGGGCGTGATCGCCGTGGGGTTGGCCGCACTGCTGCTGACGCTGGTGCGCGCCAACGGCGCGGGCTGGGTGCCCTCGGTGCTGTCGCTGGGCGTCGGGGTGGCGGCCCTGACGGCGGCGGCCATCGCGGCCCGGCGCTACTCGGACACGCTCTCGGCGGTGTGGTTGGCGCTGTCCGCGCTGGTGCTGTTCTTCAGCGGCGCCGCCCTGCTGGCTCCGGGTTCGCTGGGCAGTCCGCATCTGCTGCTTGCCTTCTCGGTGACCTTGGTCGCCGCGGCGGTGGGGTATCGCGCCACCGGCGTCGGCACCACCCTGTTTTCGCTGGTGATCACGGTGTGCCTGATCGGCATGGTGATCTCGGCGGTGCGCATGATCTGGGATCCGGCGTTGCCCAAGATCGCCGCGGGCATGTCGATCGGGGCACTGATCCTGCTGTCGATGGTGCCGCGGCTGGCCGCGCTGCTGGCCCGGCTTCCGGTGCCGCCGGTGCCGACCGCGGGCGCGGCCATCGATCCCGCCGATCACGAACCCAGCCCCACCATCGAAGGCATCGGTGCGATCGGCGCGACGGCCCTGCCGTCCGCGGTCGGGCTCGGCCGCCGCGCCGAGGCCGCCAACCAGTATCAGACCGGCCTACTGGGCGCGTGCACGATCGCCGCGGTGTTCGGCGGGGTCGGTGCGGCCGATACGTTGGGCGGCGCCCGCTGGCAGGGGCTGGCGCTGGCGGTCATCCTCGCGATCATCCTCGCGTTGCGCGGCCGGTCCTTCGCCGATCTGACTCAGGCGGGGACGCTGATCGCCGGCGGTGCCGTCACCTTCGCCGCGGTCATGGCCGGTGTGGCGCTGGGGAATTCGTACGAGCATCCCGGGGTGACGCTGGTTGCCGCCGTGGTCCTGCTCGTCTTCGCCGCGGCCACCGTCGCCTTCGGGGTCATCGGCCCGCACGTGGAGATCACCCCGATCGCCCGGCGCGTCGGCGAGATCTTCGAATACCTGCTGATCATCCTGGTGATCCCGCTGGTGCTGTGGATCATGGGTGTGTACTCGATGGCGCGCAACATCTGATGAGGTTCGCGCGAATCGGTTGTGCCGCAGCGGTTCTCGTTGTCGCGATGCTCGGCGTCCCCGGACCGGCGGGCGCTGTCCCACCGCCCGGTGTCGACCCGGGCGCCATCGGCCTCGCCCTGGCGCTGAGCCAGAATCCGGCCCCGCTCGAGCCCACCGAGCAGAAGGTGCAGTGCGCCGAACCGGTGCTCAAGGGCGTCCCGCCGCGGGAGCCGCCGGTCGCGCAGCGGGTGCTGAATCTTCCCGAGGCCTGGCAGTTCAGTCGCGGCGCGGGTCAGCGGGTCGCCGTCATCGACACCGGGGTCAACCGGCATCCGCGGCTGCCCGGGCTGCAGGCCGGCGGCGACTTCGTCTCCACCACCGACGGCACTGAGGACTGCGACGGTCACGGCACCATCGTCGCCGGCATCATCGGCGCGCAGCCCAGCCCTGGCGACGCCTTCGTCGGGGTGGCCCCCGATGCCCAGGTGCTCACCATCCGCCAGCTCAGCCTCGCTTATCAAGTGAAGAACAGCGCCGGCGGCAATCAGGTGCCCGGCGCCATCACCGGTACCGGATATGGCAATGTGCTCACACTGGCCGCAGCCATCGTGCGGGCCACCGACATGGGTGCCACGGTGATCAACATCTCCGAGGTCGCCTGCACCCCGGCCGGCGCCGACACCGCCGACGGCGCGCTCGGCGCGGCCGTGAAATACGCCTTCGACCACAACGTCGTCGTGGTGGCCGCGGCCGGCAACCTGCAGCAGGACGGCGCCTGCCAGGTGCAGAACAGTGGCTCGGGCTGGTCGGACGTGCAGACCATTTCGAGTCCGGCCTGGTTCGACAAGTACGTGCTGTCGGTCGCCTCGATCGACCCGACCGGCGCCACGTCCGAGCTCACCCTGCGCGGTCCCTGGATCGGGGTGGCCGCGATCGGCCGCCAGATCACCTCGCTGGACAGTAAGCGCGGTGGCACCGGCCTGATCGACGCGGTGCAGACCCGCGAAGGTCCGCACGATATCGAGGGCACCAGCTTCGCGGCGCCGTACGTGTCCGGGCTGGCCGCGCTGGTGCGGGCCAGGTTCCCGGAGCTGAACGCCGCACAGGTGATCGACCGGATCGAACGCACCGCACACGGGCCGGGCACCGGCCGCGACGACGGCGTCGGGCACGGGCTGATCGATCTGGTGGCCGCGCTCACCGCGCAGCTGCCGGCGCAACCGGTCAATCCGGCCGCCACTGTGCGACACGACATTCCGGCGCCCTATGTGCCGCCGGCCCCGGACCCGCGGCCGCGGCGCTGGGCGATCATCGGCTCCACCGCCTCGGTGGCGGTGCTGGGAATCGGTGCGCTGGTGGCGATTCCGTTCCGGCGCCGGCACAGCGACCACGAAATCGACCAGTCCTTGCTCGACAGCGAGCGCTGACCACAGATTCGCGAGGCAGACCCATGATTACCGAAGGCTTCGTCCGCCGCCCCCGGATCGCGCCGCCGCGCGCGCCGGGTGGCGAGATTACGCTGACCCCGCCGCCGGAGGTGTCACGGCCGCTGCCGGCGCCGCTGCTCGCCCGGCTCATGCCGCTGGTGATGGTGGTCGCAGTGGTCGGCATGCTAGCGCTGTTTGTGATGATGGGCAAGCAGCTGTTGTCCAACCCGTTCATGCTGATGTTCCCGATGATGATGCTGATGTCGATGGCCGGCATGATGATGGGCTTCGGGCGCGGCGGACCGAAATCGGCGACCGAGCTCAACGAGGAGCGCAAGGACTACTTCCGCTACCTGGATCAGATCCGCAAGGACACCCGCCGGACCGGGCTCAAACAGCTGGAATCGCTGACTTGGAGTCACCCCGAGCCGGCCCATCTGGAATCGCTGGTTGGCACCCGCCGGATGTGGGAGCGCCGCCCCAACGACCCGGACTTCGGGCACGTGCGGGTCGGGGTGGGCAGCCATCGGCTCGCCACCAAGCTGGCCCGGCCGGAGACCGGCCCGCTGGAGGATCTGGAACCGGTGTCGACGGTGGCGCTGCGGCGTTTCTTGCGCACCCATTCGGTGGTGCACGGGCTGCCGACCGCGGTGTCGCTGCGGGCGTTCCCGGCCATCAACATCGAGGGCACTGCGGAGGAAGCCCGGATGCTGGCCCGCTCGATGCTCCTGGCGTTCAGCGCATTTCACGGTCCTGACCACGTCGCGGTGGCGATCGTATGCGCGGATCCGGACGGTCCGGCCTGGTCGTGGGCGAAATGGCTGCCGCAGCTGCAACATTCGACGGTGCGTGACGGCATGGGTTCGGCTCGGATGATGTACGGCTCGCTGGGGGAGCTGGAGACGGCGCTGTCGGCCGAGCTGCTCGAGCGCGGGCGGTTCATGCGCAACCCGCAGCCTACCCAGGGCCGCACGCACCTGCTGGTGATCATCGACGACGGCTTCGTCAACGGCACCGAGCGGCTGGTCAGCGAGTCCGGCCTGGATTCGGTGACGGTGCTGGATCTGACCGCGCCGGAGAACGGCCTGGCTGCCCGCCGCGGCCTGCAGTTGGTGGTCGCCGACGGCGCGGTGAGCGCGCGCAGTGCGGCCGGCGTGGAGCGCTTCGCCACTGTGGACGAGGTGAGCATCGCCGAGGCCGAGGCCTTCGCCCGCACCTTGGCCCGCTTCCGGATCGCCACCGCCGCGCAGATCGTGAGCCTGGGCGATGACACCCGCGTCGATCCCGGCCTGATGGCGCTGTTGAAGATTCCCGATGCGGCACAGATCGATCCGGTCAAGGTGTGGCGCCCGCGCACCCCCCGGGAGCGGCTGCGGGTGCCGATCGGCATCACCCCCGACGGAGCGCCGGTCGAGCTGGACATCAAGGAGTCCGCCGAGAACGGCATGGGTCCGCACGGATTGTGCATCGGCGCAACGGGTTCGGGTAAGTCGGAGTTCCTGCGCACGCTGGTGTTGTCGCTGGTGACCTCGCACTCGCCGGATGCGCTGAATCTGATTCTGGTCGACTTCAAGGGTGGCGCAACGTTTCTCGGGTTGGATCCGCTGCCGCACGTGGCCGCGGTCATCACGAACCTGGAGGCCGAGCTCTCCATGGTCGACCGCATGCGCGACGCGCTGGCCGGCGAGATGAACCGCCGCCAGGAACTGCTGCGCTCGGCGGGCAATTTCGCCAACGTCACCGATTATGAGAAGGCCCGTGCCGCGGGTGCGGCGCTGGATCCGCTGCCGGCACTGTTCGTGGTGGTCGACGAGTTCTCCGAATTGCTTTCGCAGAAGCCAGATTTCGCGGATCTGTTCGTGATGATCGGCCGGCTGGGCCGGTCGCTGCATGTACATCTGTTGCTGGCCTCACAGCGGTTGGAGGAGAACAAACTTCGCGGCCTCGACTCGCATCTGTCCTACCGCATCGGCCTGCGCACCTTCTCCGCCAACGAATCTCGTGCGGTGCTTGGCATCACCGACGCCTACCATCTGCCCAGCATTCCCGGCTCCGGCTATCTGAAGACCGACGCCGATGATCCGTTGCGGTTCAACGCCACCTACGTCTCGGGTCCCTACACCCCGCCGCGCGGCAGCGGCCCGGTGAGCGAGGACGGCCGCGCGCCGAGCGGCTCGCCCACCGTGTTCACCGCCGGCCTGGTGGAGATGCCCGAACTGTCGGATCCGGAATTCGAGGACCCGCTGGGACTGCCGCCTCCGCCGCCCGCCGAACCGGTTGCCGAGGAAGGCATTCCGGACACACTGCTGCAGGTCGTGGTGGGCCGCCTCACCGGGCACGGCCGTCCCGCGCACGAGGTCTGGCTGCCGCCGCTGGACGAATCGCCCTCGGTGGACATGCTGCTGCCGGATCCGGATTGGCGCTCGCCGGTGAACCGGCACCAGCAGCTGTGGATGCCGATCGGCATCATCGACAAGCCCTACGAGCAGCGCCGCGACGTGCTCACCATCCAATTAGCCGGCGCCCAAGGCAATGTCGCGGTGGTGGGCGGTCCGCAGTCGGGCAAGTCCACCGCGCTGCGCACCATCATCATCGCCACCGCCGCCACACACACCCCCGAGCAGGTGCAGTTCTACTGCCTGGACTTCGGCGGCGGTTCCATGGCCGGTCTGGTCGGGCTGCCGCATGTCGGCTCGGTCGCCGGCCGATTGGATGTCGACCGGGTGCGCCGCACCATCGCCGAGCTCACCGCGCTGATGCGCCAGCGCGAGGAGCGCTTCAGCGAGCTCGGCATCGAGTCGATGGCCGAGTTCCGCCGCCGCAAGTTCGCCGATCTGCGGCCCGACGGCACCCTGCCGCCCGGTCATCCCCTCGAGGAGGACCGGTTCGGCGATGTCTTCCTGGTGATCGATGGCTACGCCTCGGTTCGCGAGGAATTCGACACCCTGGAGGGCTCGATCAACGCGATTGCCGCGCAGGGTCTTTCGTACGGCATCCACCTCATGCTGGGTGCGGCCCGGTGGGCGGAGATCCGGCCGGTGGTCAAGGACCAGATCGGAACCCGGCTCGAGCTGCGGCTCGGCGATCCCTCCGATTCCGAAATGGGCCGCCGCACAGCCGCTCTGGTACCGGTCGGACGCCCGGGCCGCGGCCTGACGCCGGACCAGCTGCACCTGCTGATGGCGCTGCCGCGGCTGGACTCCGATACCGATCCGTCGAATCTGTCCGAGGGTGTCGCCGCGTCCCGGCAGGCGATGGAACAGCTGTGGGGCGACCGCCGCGCCCCCGAGGTGCGGATGCTGCCGGCGCAGCTCGATCGGGCCGAACTGCTGGCCACGGCCGCCGAGCGCGGCATCGAGCAGAACGCCACCCACATCGTCGTCGGACTCGGTGAGGACGAATTGGAGCCGCTGGTACTGGATTTCGGTGCCGAACCGCATCTGATGGCGTTCGCGGACGTGGAGTGCGGCAAGACCACGCTGCTGCGCAACATCGTCTTGGGCATCACCGAGAATTCGACCGCCGAGGAGGCCGTCGTCGTCCTCGTCGACTACCGCCGGACCATGCTCGGCGTTCTGGAGGGTGAGCAGCTCGCCGGGTATTCGACGTCCTCGCAGACGTGCGGGTCGATGATCAACAATCTGGTCAACTTCCTCACCGACCGCATCCCGGGCTCCGACATCACCCCGCAGCAGTTGCGCGAACGCAGCTGGTGGAGCGGGCCCGAGGTCTACATCATCGTCGACGACTACGACATGGTGACCACCGGCTCGAATCCGCTGCTGCCGTTGCTGGAATTCCTGCCGCAGGCCCGCGACATCGGCCTGCATCTGATCATCACCCGCCGCACCGGTGGTGTCTCGCGCGCCCTGTTCGATCAGGTGCTCGGCACCATGAAGAATATGTCGGTGGACGTGCTGCTGATGTCCGGCCCGCGGGACGAGGGCCGGCTCTTCGGCGACGTGCGCCCGATGAAGCTGCCCCCGGGCCGCGGCATGTACATCTCCCGCACCCGCGGCAACGAAATGGCGCAGGTCGCCTACCTGCCACCGCTGTGATCCCCTGGCCCGTAGGGGTTTCACCAGGGTTGGTAGTCCAAGTATTCGAGGCCGGGCTTCCCCAGCATCGAACCCACCGCACAGCGTGCAGACCAGCCATGAACAGGCGGCACTCGTCTTCGACGATCGGCTATCCCATTACGGGATGTAGGTGAAGGGTGTGGCGTTGCTGGTGCCTCCGGGGTCGGTCACGGTGACGTTCACCGCTCCGGCAGCGTTCGGGGTGTTGCGGCGGTGATCTGACTGCCGGAATCTATGGTGAACGACGGGGCTGGAGTAGATCGACGCCGTCGCCTCGTCACTACGACTCAGCCCCGACCAGCGGCTGCACCTGCACAATCTTGCGTGGCCACCGAAACTCGACGCCCCCACTGTCGACCGACCGGTCGTGCGGGCCGGGTTGCGGCAACTGCTGGACTCGTTGACCAGCACACCGGCCTACGTGGTGGGGACACCGCACCAACATCCTCGCGTGGAACCGAGCCACCCGACCGGTGTTCGGCATTGATTTCGCGGAGCTGCCCGAGGACGAACGCACATGGATCGACCTGGTCTTCGGCTGGTTGCCGGACAGCGGCCGGGCGATCCGGACCTGATCCGGCTGCTGCACCGTATGACCGCCGGCAGCCCCGAATTCCGCGACATGTGGGCAACCCACAACGTCAATGACACCGCCCACGGCCGATACCACCTCGACCACGACCTTGTCGGCACACTGCACCTGGACTTCGAATTCATCGCCCTCCCCGCCGATCCGGGTGTGTGGGCGATCTGCCTATACTCCGCCGAACCGGGCACTCCTTCGGCAATCGCGCTGCAAGACCTGATCATGCGGGATCTCGAAGCGAGTTGAATGACCGCTTATGATCGCTATGGTCAGCGTCGGTTCAGTCGACGGTCCAGGGCCGCAGTTTCTCCGGGTTCCGGGTCACCCAGATGCGAGTGATCCGGCCGTCGGCGATGTCGAAGGCATAGACCGACACGATGGTGTCGTCGAGCTGCGCCACCAGGCCGGGTTGGCCGTTTACCGTGCGCTCGAGCAGCGTTATCTCGGGGCCGCGGGCAGCGATTTCGATCCAGGCGCATGTGATCTGCTCGCCGCCGATAATCGGGTGGCGGAGGACCAAGCCACCGCTGTCGGCGGTCGCGGTCGGATCGAGCAAACCGATCAGGGCCTCGATATCGCTTGTCTCCCAGGCTCGTTTGAAGTCCCGACGTCCGTTGACAGCGTCAGCAGCGCGCTGTGAACCACATCGCGACGTAGACAGGACATCCGGGCCACGGTGTGGTTAGGATCCAGCATCAAACCCGTGATGTTAGGTAACAGCCGAACGTGACAGCCTCTGACTTGGGTCAGCCCAAAACCGGGAGCCGCGACGCGGATTCGAGCGCGTCGCGAGAGATTTCCGTGGACTTCACCGTCTCGGATGAGGCAGCGCGTGGATTCGACGCGTTCGCGCGCGAGTGGGGGGCGCGGTTCGGCGCTGACCAACCGATGCCTACCTTCAGCCCGGACACGGTCGGCGACTACCGGGTGAGGACCCATGCTGCCCGGATGCGTGACCTGACAATGATCGACATGCACAGCGTATTGCCCCTCCGGACGGAACGCCCGGCCGACGGTGTCGACGGGGCGATCCAGCTGTACGTGGTGTCGCGCGGCGTTTGGAGATGGGGCGACCGGTCCGGTCGCAGCGAGCACACCGTGTCGGCCGGGCAGTTCCTGCTCCGGCAGCTCAGGCAACCGAAGCATTTCGACACTCAGCCACACACGACGGCGAAGATCATTCTCGGCATGCCGCAGACCGCCATCGAACCGCTGCTCCGGAACCGGACCATCACCGGACCGGCCGACTCTGCCGAGATCCGGTTGCTGGTGGCCCACACGAACATGGTCCGCGAAACGATGGCCGACCTCAGCGAGGCAGGTGAACGCGCCGCGCAAAACGCCCTGGTCGAGTTCGTCAAGGCGGTGGCCCTGGGCAGGTTCGACGACGTGGAACCCCAGTTGACTGCCGCGCTCACGCAGGCGGCCAAGGATCTCGCGAACCGCCGGCTCGCCGACCCCGACCTTTCTCCGACGATGCTGGCGCGTGAGCTCAATGTTTCCATCCGTACTCTGCAACGGGCGTTCGCCTCGGTCGGGGAGTCGGTGGCCGCCTACATCTGGCACCGGCGGCTGGAAGAGGCCAGACTCGCTCTCACCACGTCACCCAACCTGCTGAGTATCTCCGAACTTGCCGCCTACTGGCAGTTCTCGGACAGCAGCCACTTCATCCGGACCTTCAAGAAGACCTACGGCCTGACGCCCGCCGAATACGCTCGCTCGGCGCCCTGATCCTCGACGGCCGGTGCAGGCGCCAATGTGCCGCACGGTGACGCGGGCGTGCTGGTGACCGGCTATACCACCACCGCAAATCACCCACCGAATGCGCGCCGGTCCCCACATACGCCGTGAACGCCTTGGTCACCGCCGGCCCCGCCGCGCCGAAGAAGTCCCGGATGAACTCCAGCAGTTCTACCAACCCCAAGGCTTCATTAACGTCGATACGTATCCCGTTGTCGGCCATGGCTTCCCACCATGCCTCAACGCACCCCGGCCCGCGCCCCTACCGCCATCACCCGTCTGGACCCACACAGGCGCCGTCCAAATCCGCGGACACTACCCCTGTCCGATTTTCCAGTGCCGTCCATATTCGTGGACAGACGCCGTCCAGATCAGTGGACGTAGCCAGTGAACCGCAGAAAGTGTATGAGTCAGTGACGGATCGCTGACGCAAATGTTTCAGGGCGGTATCGGCGGGCCGATCGCCATACAGCTGGCCGGGCCGGGCCTGGTCGACTGCGACGGCGCCGCGCACGCCTGGTCGGGTCAGCTGGTCGCGCCCGGCGCCGGGCGCTGCCGAACGACTCCGGCGGCACCGTCACCGTCACGCTCACCAGGGGGAAGGCAGTCGTCGCCTCGACCGGACCGCAACCCGTCCGGATCGCTCGCTGAACCCGCTGCGCGAGACCAGCTCTTTCCACCTTGTCGGCGAACAGCGGGACGGGATCCAATCCCGTCCCGCTGATGTGATCGGCGGTTGTCGTGCAACCTCGTCGTACACGGCATCGGGCCAGACGCAATACTGTTCGAAGCTGCGGATCCCAAAGGTTTCCGGCAGGGTAGTCACGCAGCTCCGAGTTGATCTACGTGTTGTGGCAAAACGAAGGTTACGCGATGAATTCTGGTCCCAGCTCCCCGATCGATACCGCTCGGGCCGAGTACGAGGGGATTGCCGTCGTGGGGATCGGCTGCCGGTTCCCCGGACAGGTACACGATGCCGGCGACTTCTGGCGGCTGCTGATAGAAGAACGTGACGCGGTCAGCGAGGTTCCCGAAGACCGTTGGTCCGCAACGGCTTTCTACGATCGCGATCCCCGGCGGCCCGGTCGTATGCGCACCCGTGCGGGCGGTTTTCTCGACGATGTCGCATCGTTCGACGCACACTTCTTCGGCATCACCCCGACCGAGGCGTCGCGGATGGACCCGCAGCAGCGGCTGTTCCTGGAGACGACCTGGGAAGCGTTGCAGGACGCGGGCATCGTCCCCGAACACCTCGCCGGTGCGCAGGTCGCCGTGTACGCCGGTGTCTCCGGCCACGACTACAGCGTGATTCAACTCGGTGCGGAGAACCGGAATCTGATCGGCGGTCACACCATGACCGGGGTCACGAACGCCATTGTGGCCAACCGGGTTTCGTATCTGCTGGACCTGCGCGGCCCGAGTATGACGGTGGATACCGCGTGTTCGTCCTCGCTGGTGGCAATGCACCTGGCGCTCCGCAGTATTCGTTCGGGCGAGGCGGCGATGGCACTGGTCGGCGGGGTCAGCACGGTGCTGGTGCCCGGGGGGACCGTCGGGTTCAGCCAGGGCACCTTCCTGTCGCCCGAGGGACGCTCGAAATCGTTCGGCCGCAACGCCGACGGCTATATCCGCAGTGAGGGTTCGGGCACGATCGTGCTGAAGCCGCTGTCGGCAGCCGTCGCCGACGGCGACCGGATCTACGCGGTGCTCCGCGGGAGTGCGACCAATCAGGACGGCCGCACCCGGGGCATCGCGGTGCCGAGCGAAGACGCCCAGGCCCGGATGATTCTCGACGCCTGCCGGGATGCGGGTGTCGACCCTGCCGATATCGGCTATATCGAGGCGCACGGCACCGGAACTGCTATCGGTGACCCGATCGAGGCGCGGGCGCTGGGAAAGGCGCTGGGCGCCGGGCGAAACGGCCGCGGCCCCTGCATCATCGGCGCGGTGAAGTCGAACCTCGGCCACCTCGAGGCGGCGGCGGGCATGGCCGGGATCATCAAGGCCTGTCTGGTCCTCTCCAACGGCGAGATTCCCGCGAATCTGCATGCGGAGCAGCCGAATCCGGAAATTCCGTTCGAGGAACTGGGGTTGCGGCTCGCACAGACCCGCCAGCCCTGGCCTGGTGAGGGTCCGCGGTTGGCGGGTGTGAACTCCTTCGGGTTCGGCGGATCCAATGCGCACGTGGTCCTCGAGGGCCCGCCCACAGCTGCGGCACAACAGGATTCGAAGGCCGCAGCACAGCAGGACCCGAGGATTGCGGCACTGCAGAACCCAACGGTCGCGGCACAACAAGGTCCGAGAGTTACGGTGCCGCAGCAGGATTCGATGACCGAGACCGCTGCGCCCGTACTGTTCACACTCAGCGCGAAGACCAAGGACGCGCTGCGCGCCTACGCCGAGACCTACGCCGATTTCCTAGCGAATCCGGCGACGACGGCCGGGCTGCCCGCGATCGCCTCCGCACAGGCGCGCACACGGTCGCATTACGACCATCGGCTGGCGGTGGTCGGTTCGTCCACGGCGGAACTGCGAGAGGCCTTGCGCGACATGGCCGCAGGGTTGGAGCCCGAGACGCTGCGTAGCGGTGTGACATCGTCCGGTATGTCCTCGGTGGCGTTCGTCTTCTCCGGCCAGGGCTCGCAGTGGTGGGGTATGGCGCGGGAACTGCTCGCGCACAACCGGGTGTTCCGGCGGACCGTGGAGCGGGTCGACGCCGAACTGCGCCGGTATGCGGACTGGAGTGTGGTCGAGGAACTGGGCCGGGACGAGGTCGAGAGCCGGATCGGTGAGACCTTCATCGCGCAACCCGCGCTGTTCGCGGTGCAGCTCGGGCTGGCGGCGCTGTGGCACAGCTGGGGTATCACCCCCGTGGCGGTGATCGGGCACAGTATCGGCGAGGTCGCCGCCGCCTGCGTGTCGGATGCCCTGTCGTTCGAGGACGCGGTCCGGGTGATCTTCCATCGCAGCCGGGTGCAGCAGCGCGCCTCCGGCAGAGGCGGCATGCTCGCCGTCGGCCTGCCCGTCGACCAGGCGGCACAGCGTATCGCCGGTTATCGCGGGCGGGTCGAAATCGCCGCGCTCAACGGCCCCGAATCCACCGCTGTGGCAGGCGATCCCGACGCACTCGAAGAGATCGCGGCGGGCCTGGCGCGAGACGGAATCTTCTGCCGCATGCTCGACGTCGCGGTGGCGTTCCACAGCCATCACATGGATCCGCTGCGCGACGAGGTGCTGGCGTCGCTGTCCGGAATCGCCTCGGATGAGCCCACGATTCCGATGTATTCGACGGTCACCGCCGATCTCGTGCCGGACGGTGGGCTCGACGCGGAGTATTGGTGGCGCAATATCCGCGAGCCCGTCCGGTTCGCCCCCGCCATCGATCGCCTCATCGAGGACCGGCATCTGGTCTTCGTCGAACTCGGTCCGCACCCGATCCACACGACCGCGATCGGAGACCTGCTGGGCCGCCGCGGACTCGCCGGTGTCGCGATGGGGTCGTTGCGCCGCAGGCACAGCGACCGGGAGACACTGCTGTCCGCACTGGGCTCGCTGTATGTGGCGGGTGTCGATCCGGTGTGGGAGTCGGTGTTCGACCGCGACCGTGGTCTCGGTCCTGATGCCGGTCCCGCGCGGGTGGCGCTGCCGTTCTACCCGTGGCAGCGCGAAACCCACTGGCTGGAAACCCCGGCCTCTCGTGCCAAAAGGTTTCCGCCCCTGGGACATCCGCTCGTCGGAACCCGCCTGCCCGCCGCCGACGAGCCCGACAAGCATGTCTGGGAGCTGGTCCTGGATCCGGCCGAGTTCCCGTGGCTCGAGGACCACCGCGTCCAGGGACCCATCGTGCTGCCCGGCGCGGGCCACCTCGACCTGATCACCGGCTGCGCCCACGACGCGTTCGGGACAGGCGCGTACACGGTCGAGGGCGTCGAATTCCGGCGCCCGCTGTTCGTCTTCGACGACCGCCCCGCCCCACGCGTCCAAGTGGTCCTGACCCCGGCGCTGCGGTTCGGGATCTACAGCCTCCAGCACGGCGACCGGGACTGGGTGCTGCACTCGGAAGGAACCCTGCGCCGCGGCGCACCCGAGCCCCAAGTGCCCGTGCCCTTCTCGGACCTGGACGGGCACTGCCCGCACGATTTCGATCCCGCACGGGTCGCCGCGCGGTTCCGCGACAACGGGTTGCTGCTGGGCCCGGCCTTCCGGGCGATCACGAAACTGAGCTACGGCAAGCTGTGCTCGCTCGGTCGCATCGACACCCCGGACACCATCGCCGACGAAGCAGCACGGCACCTGATCCACCCGGCCGTGCTGGACGCCTGCTTCCAGTCCCTGTCCATCGCGATGGGCAACGACCCGGACAGCGACGACACCGCGCTCTACATCCCCTACGACGTGGGGCGGTTCAGTTTCCACGCCGCGGCGGGCCCGCGCGTGTATTGCTACGGACAGGCGCGCGTCTCCGCGGACCCGACCTACTGCGAGGGCGACCTGTGGCTGTTCAACGAGGACGGCACACTGGTAGCCGAATTCGAAGGCTTCAAAGGCAAGTCGATCACCCAGCCCGCCGAGGATCGTGATGCGCTGCTGGGGTGGCTCTACGCGTACCGGTGGCGGCCCGCGCCGACGCGCCCGCGCACACCGCTGCCCGCCGATTTCGTGCCGGGAGAGGCGGCCCTGGCAGCCGCCGTCGATCCGGTCATCAGCGAAATACGCGACCAGCCGCTCTACCGTGAGTACTACGCGCGGGTTGAACCGGAGGCGAACCTGCTGTGCGTCGCATACGTGACCGAGGCCTTGCATCAGCTCGGCATGGACTTCACACCGGGCCGGCGCTTCACGCTCGATGAACTCGCCCGCGAGCTGGGCGTGCACGACAAACACCGCGGCCACTTCGCACTGCTGCTGGATTTGCTTGCCCGGTACGAGATTATGAGCAAGGACGGCGAGCACTGGCAGTTGCGAACGGTGCCCGATCGGGTCGATACCGCGGCGGTGCTGGCCGGGCTGCGCGCACGGTATCCCGGATTCGAAGCCGAGTTCGCGGTCCTGGCGCGCGGCGGTACCGAACAGGCCGCGGTGCTGCGCGGCGAGGTCGATCCGATCGAACTTCTCTTCTCCGAGAGCGAATTCGGGCCGGTGGCCGACCTCTACTCGACCTCGTTCTCGCACGAACGGTGCAATCGCCTGGTCGCCGCGGTGGTCGCCGAGACCGTCCGGGCGCTGCCGCATGATCGGCCGCTGCGGGTGCTGGAAATCGGTGCGGGCACCGGCGGCACCACCGGCTGGATCCTCGACCAGCTACCGGCCGACCGCACCGAGTACGTGTTCACCGATATCGGGCAGCTGTTCCCGAACAAGGCGCGGCAGCGTTTCGCCGGGTTCGAGTTCGTGGACTACCGCGTCCTCGACATCGAACGCGACATCGCCGAGCAGGGATTCGACCCGCACTACTTCGACATCGTCGTGGCCGCGAACGTATTGCACGCCACCGAGAACCTCCGCACCACCCTCGGCAACGTGGAGCGGTTACTCACCTCCCGCGGGATGCTGCTGCTCGTCGAGTGGACCAACCCGTCGTACGGGCTCGATCTGACCTTCGGCAGCACCGAAGGACGGTGGCGCTTCACCGATCACGATCTACGCCCGGACCATGCGCTGCTGCCGGAGGCGGGGTGGCGGGACCTGCTGCCCACCGTCGGCTTCGAGAACGTGCAGATCTTCTCCGATATGACCGGACCGGAACAGACCGGCTGCTCGCTGATCGTCGCTCGCACAACGGAATTGGATCTCGCACCCCATCAGCCGCAGATCGAGCGGGGGGCGTGGGTCGTGCTGGCCGACACCGGTGGCGTCGCCGAACACTACCTCGAACTGCTCGGGGAGGCCACCGCCGGCAGTGTGCTCGTCACCAGGGGCGAAACCTTCGAGCAGGCCGGTGACCGTGCCTATCGGGTGCGTCCGACCAGTTACGCGGATCTCGCACGGGTGCTGACCGAGGTGCGTGCGCGTGCCGGATCCGTCGCCGGTGTGCTGCACCTGTGGAATCTGGACTACGCCGCGGCGGAGCTCACCACCGAACTGCTGGCAGCAGCGGAACTGCACGGCGCCTACAGCGTGATCGCGCTGGCGCAAGCGGTCGAAGAGCTGGATTGGCCGGTGGCCCCGCGGTTCTGGGTGGCTACCACCGGCGGCGTAGCGGTGGATCGCACGGATCCGATCGCGCCATCGCAGACGCCGAGCTGGGGCATCCTGCGGGTGCTGCTCGGCGAGAACAGCAGACTCCGGGCGAAGATCATCGACCTCGACCCGGCAGCCGATGCGGGCACTCGGGCGGGGCACCTGTTCGACGAATTGCGGCACGTGCGCACGGCGGAAGAGGAGGTCGCCTATCGCGGCGACACCCGCTTCGCCGACCGCTTCGAACACCTCTCACTCGAAGAATTCGAGGCCGCGACCGCGACTCCCACCCGGACAATCGGGGAGACCCCATTCGAACTGGTGGTTCCCGCCGAGCCAGGTATCGACCAACTCCGGTACCGGACAACGCATCCGGCCGCTCTCGGCCCCACCGAGGTGGCCATCCGGCCCACGGCGACCGGATTGAACTTCCGCGACCTCATGCTCACCCTCGGGCTGTTGTCGGAGGAGGCGATCGCCGGCGGGCTGTACGAGCACACCCTCGGCCTCGAATGCGCCGGTGTCGTCACCCAGGTCGGCACCGCGGTCGAGGGACTCGCCCCGGGCGACCGGGTAATCGCCTTCGCGCGTGGTTGTTTCGGCTCTACGGTGATCACCGAGGCGCACCACGTCTACCCGGTGCCGGGTGAGCTGCCGGACGCTGCGGCCGCGACCTTGCCGATCGCCTACCTCACCGCGTGGTACGCACTCGTCGAGGTCGGCCGATTGCGGGCGGGCGAGCGGGTTCTCGTGCATGCCGCCGCCGGTGGTGTGGGTCTGGCCGCGGTGCACATCGCCCACCTGCTCGGTGCGACGGTGCTGGCCACCGCCGGCAGCGAGGACAAGCGGGAATACCTGCGGTCGCTGGGCGTGGAGGCGGTCTTCGACTCCCGGTCGCTGTCCTTCGCCGAGGAGATCCGCAAGTACTACGGCAGTGCCGGGGCCGGTGTGGGCGCCGGTGGCGGGGGCGGTTCCGGCGCGAGTGCGGGCACTGGAGCGGGGACCGGTGGTGGCGGTGGCAGCGCGAGTGCGGGTGCCGGGGCCGGGACCCGCGGTGGTGGCGGTGTCGATGTAGTGCTGAATTCGCTGCAGGGCGAGGCGATTCCGAAGAGCCTCGGGCTGCTGCGCTCGCACGGCCGGTTCGTCGAGATCGGCAAGCAGGATATCTACGACAACTACCAGCTGGGCCTGAAACCCTTCGGCAACAACCTGTCCTACTCGGCTGTCGATATCGACGGCATGCTGCTCGAGGTCCCGGCCCGGTGCCGCGAGGTCATGACGCGGGTCCTCGAGCATGTCGCCGCGGGCACGCTGCCGCCACTGCCGCACACCGATTTCACTGCCGCCGAGGTGGTTTCGGCGTTCCGGTGCATGGCCGACGCCCGGCAGACCGGCAAGATCGTGGTCGGTTTCGGTGCCGCACACGGCGAATTGGATACCGCCGCATCGGATTCCGGCGAATCGGAGGCGGCCGCCGAGGTGCTCGTGTACCCGGCAGTGACCGGTGGCGTGACCTTGGATCCCGCGGGCAGTTATCTGATCACCGGCGGCTACACCGGCTTCGGCCTGCGGACCGCGCGGTGGCTGGCCGACAACGGCGCCCGGACCATCGTGCTGGCCGGTCGCCGCGCCGCGATCGATGCCGAGAACGAGGCGCCGATCGCGGCGATGCGGGCGCTGGGTGTCGAGGTCGTGCTCGAACGCGCCGACGTCTCGGTCGAGGCCGAGGTGGTGGGCCTGCTCGAACGGATCTCGGCACTGCCGCCGCTGCGCGGGATCTACCACGCGGCCATGGTGCTCGCGGACGGCCGGCTGGCCACGATGACCGAGGAGCAGTTCCTGCGGACCGTGCGTCCGAAGGCCGACGGCGCCTGGCACCTGCATCACCACACCCGGCACCTCGACCTGGACGCCTTCGTCATGTACTCCTCGGGAAGCTGGAACGTCGGCACGCCCGGTCAGTCGAATTACGCCGCGGCCAATGGGTTCCTGGAGGCACTGGCCCTGCACCGCCGCCGGCTCGGGCTCCCGGCCCTCACGGTCAACTGGGGCGCCATCGGCGAGATCGGATACGTCGCGCGCAACCAGCTCGACAGCCTGTCGCGGCTGGGCTGGAAACCGATCTCACCGGCCGCCGCCCTCGAATTCCTCGGTCGCTGCCTGGCCCAAGGTATCGCGCGTGCCAGTGTCGCGAACGTGAACTGGACGAAGATGAGTCACGTCATGCCGATCGTGCGCAGCTCACCGCGCCTGTCGCACCTCCCGGACGCGGAGGACCCCACGACCGTCTTCGGCATCGAGGGGCTGCGCGCCGAACTGCTCGGCCTGCCCACCGGCGAGCGCGAGCAGCGGCTGGCAACGGCACTGGCGCAACAGATCTCGCGGATCTTCAATATGCCGGTCGAGCGACTGCCCCGCGATGTCGGCCTGACCGATCTCGGGATGGACTCGCTGCTGGCCGGGCAGATCCGCATCATGCTGGCCAAGCACCTGGAGATCGACTTCCCGACCATGGGCCTGATGAGTGGCCCGACGATCGTGGAACTGGCCGGTGCGGCGCTCGCCCGGATGCTCGGCGAAACCAATGGAGCCGCAACGGGTTCGACGGCGCGGACCACTGGCTGACCCTGTCTGAGAGGCCGGGCACCACCGCGCCCGGCCCGACCACGATCAACGTGCCGCCGGGGACGATGCGGACCCGGGCGCGATGGTCCGGTCAGGGCCGTAACAGCGATTCCACCTCGTCGGCGAACAGCAGCGCCGGATCGAATCCCATTCCGTTGAAGTGGCCGGCCAGTTCCAGCGACAGCACGCCGTGCACCCGGGTCCAGAACGACAGGGCCCGGTGCATGGTCGCGGCCGCCTCCGGGCTCTGGTGCTGTTCGAGGTGGGTGCCGAAAGCGGTTGCGGGCCTTGCGGGTAGGCGGCCGTGCGCTTCCAGCAGCACCGTGAGGATCTCGTCCGAGATCGCGGTGGTCTCCGCGGGTGCGTGATATCCGGGGACGGGCGTTCCGTAGATCAGCAGATATCGCTGCGGATCGCGCAGCGCTCATTCCCGCACTGTGTTGGCGAGCCCGGCCACGTCGGCACCGGAGTCGAGCGCCGCCCGGACGGAATCCGCGAGGCTTCGGTACGCGTCCCGGATGAGTTCGGTGATCAGCTCGTCACGGCTGGCGAAATACCGGTAGAGCGCGGGCCCGCTCATACCCACCTGTTTGGCGATCGCGTTGAGCGACAACGCGGCCGCGCCGGCGGTGCCTATCTGCTCCCAGGCGTGCTGTTTGATCTCCCCGCGCACCTGCTCGCGAAAGCGCTCTCGCGGACTCTTCGCCCCCACGTCCGCCATCGACACTCCATTCCCGGCCCTTGCGCACCGCTCCGACCTGGAATCTATAACCCGACCGTCGCGATGATCAAACAACACGCCTGGGTACGGCACGCTCCTCCGCGGTTCCGATGGCGCGAGCGTATTCGGCGGGCGTCCGGCCGTAGGCCTTCTTGAAGGCCCGGATGAAGTGGCTGCTGTCCGAGAACTGCCAGTAGGCGGCGAGTTCCGAGACGCTCGGCCGGTCGGGTGAGGCGGTGAGGGCGAGCCTGGCCTCCTCCAGCCGCCGGTACCGGATATAGGTGTTGGCCGACTCCCCCACCGCGGCGAACGCCCGTTGCAGCGTGCGCATCGAGACATTGAGCTCGCGCGCCAGCAGCGCCGGCGAAAGCTCGGGATCGGCGAGCCGGCGGTCCGCCAGGTCCTTCGCCGCCTGGGCCAGCGCGGGCGCCAGCCGGGGTTCCATATCGTCGAACCGGCCCAATGCCGCCCCCTTGACCAGCTCGATCAGGGCGTTGCGCGCGGCGTGCGCACCGTCCGGACCGAGGTCCGCCAGCATTGTGCGGACCATATTCGCGTGTGCCATCAGCAGCCGGATCTCGGCTGATTCCGCGGCTCCGGTGATACCCCGTTTCCGGAGCAGCGGTTCGAGCGTGGACGACATGGCGGCGATGACCTTCGCCGTCGTATGCGGCTGCATTTCGAAATTCCCCGGCCGCTCGAGGCGGCGGAGCAGGAACTGACCGGCCGACACGGTGTACCCACCGCGGCCGGACCCATCGTCCAGCGTGTAGGCCCCACTCGACACCACATACAGCTGGATTTCACCCTCCACGCTGTTGGCGGGGCGTTCCGTCCGGATTCCCGACACGCCGTGGATATCGACCATCATCAGGTCACGCATCCGGACGGCGTGGGCCCGGACCCGGAAATCGCCGGTGGTCGCCGAGCTGAAGCCGGGCAGCCTGGCGCCGAGCTGGCTGTCCCATTTGTTCCGGTAGGCGTCGAATCCACGGGCCGCGGCGCCCGGGAGCGTGGAGTCCATCGAGAACTCGGCTTCCGGTGTGCTGTAATCCGTTCCGCGGCTTCCGGTTCCAGGCCGTATCACGTCGTCCGTTTATCCATGTTGTCCATCTTGTCCGCGGCGTCGCGCATGCCCTTGCTGAACTTGCCCGTCGAACCGACCATATTGTCGCCGCCGGTCAGCAAGTTCTCCTCGGACTTGGTGTAGCCCTTGTCGCCCTTGGTGAACTTGTCGCCGTATTCGTCGTGGCCCCACGGGAAGTTCTGCGCGTGGACGGTGGTCTTCAGCGTGTCGATGATGTCCTTGGTCTTGTTACCGACCTCGTCCATCTGGTCCGCGGCCCGACGTAACTTGGTGGTGTCCACCCGGATTCGGTCATTTGCTGCCATCGCGCTCTCCTAACTCCTGATCCGAACTCAATACCGGTCCTCGGGACGTCCCCATTCCCAATGGGTCTCCAGGCGCTCCATCAGATCGTTGATCTCCTTGTGGATCCGATTCACCAACTCCTGCCGGCCGGTCGCGACGGCCACGGTGGCCACGCCGTCCTTCACCGCCATCACATACCGCCCGTCATCGGCCACATCCCGCCACAGCAGTATCCGCTCCTCGATACCACGCGGACCGAACTTCGACCGCCCCTGCACCACCGTGATCGCCCCGGTCAACTCCGCACGCTGCTGAAAAAACCGCTGCGTCCGATACACCGGCCGATCCTCCACATCGTCGCGCACGAAGCTCCCACCCCAACTCGGCGCGATATGCTCCACCGGATCGGTCACCAGCGGAATATCCGGCAACCGGCCACCCTCCACATTCGGCAGCAACCGCACCACCGCCACCGACAACGCCCGCGGATCGCACTCGGTGACAACGACCATCGGCGCATCGTAAGTCAGGGGTCCCCGCACCTGCTCGAAAACGAACCCCAACGCGCCCGCCCGCGCCACATGCACACGCAACGCCTTGTCCTTGTTACCCCGATCCTGCTCATCCCAACTCTTCACCTGCACAAACAATTCCGGCGCACGCAACACCTCGATCACGCCATCGAACGAACCATCCAACCGCCGCTGCAAGTCCTCCCACACCGCCCGCTTACGACGGTCCATCTCATCGACCGTCACATCCTCGTCACTCTCGAACGCCAGTGGCCGCGGCATCGCACTGGCCCGATGCTGATCGCACAGCACCTGGAACTCGAGGGCGGTGAACTTCCACTGCTGCGTCATGGCTCGATCACCGGGCGCACCCGATCCACATCCGGCCCGACCGCGTCATCGAAATTAGTGGTCGAGTCCAGGAACTTGGCGCGCTTGTGTTCCTTCCCCCCGGCACCCTGCCCGCCCATACCGCCGCCCATGCCGCCCATCGGCGGCATGCCACCGGTAGCGCCACCGGTGGACGAGGCCGGCATGGTCGGCATCTGGCTGCCGTCGAAACTGCTCGGAGCACCGGCTCGCGGGAACAACTTCGACGACTCGGACGGATAGGCGGCTGTGATCGGCTGATGCCCTCCGGCACCACCGGCGCCGTCGCCACCACCGCCCGGGGCCCCGCCGTGGCCGCCGCCGAAGGCAGCCGCGAAATCGTTCGGGATCGCACTGTCGGGAAGACCCGGAATATGCTGCATATCGCCCATGCCCGGGATGCCGACCATGCCGTTGTTCACCAGACCGGCCACGGCATCGGTGGTGGTCTTGACGACATCCCCGATCGCCCCGGTCACCGTCTTGACTCCGTCGGTCAGCGCCTTGAACAGCTCCGCGCCACCCGGCGTCTGCGACATGGTGTGTTGCAGATTCTGCAGCGACTCCGGGCTCAAATCCTTCAACGCATCGGGCCCCCCGACCCCGTTCATGATGTCCGAACCGAACTTCTGCAAATCCTGCGGACTCAGATGCTGCACGAAGTCCTGCCCCAGCTTCTGCAACGCCTCCGGGCTCATCTGCTTCAGCAGATCCGGGCTCACGTCACCGAGTAGGTCCGACCCGATCTTCTGCAGTTGGTCCGGACTCAGGCTCTGGAACGGGTTCTGGCCGTGCATCAGCTGATTGAGCAGGTCCTGCGGCGACTTCGGAGGCTGGAGGGGACCCGGCCCCCCGTTCTGGCCCTTCGGGTTCGAGTTGTTCGGCTGGTTGGGGTATTGCCCCTTGTTGTTCAGGTACGGGTTCTGGTTGGCCGAATCGCCGTTGTTGCCGCTGTTTCCGCTGTCGCCGTTATTACCGCTGTTCCCGCTGTCGCCGTTGTTGCCACTGCTGTCGTTATTTTGACCGTTCTTGCCCATGATGTCCCCGGCGGCCTTTTTGTAGCCATCCTGGTAACCGGCCTGGTAGTCGGGGCTGTTCTTATTGATGCCGCCGTTACCCTGGTTGTTACCGTCGCCCTGGTTGTTGCCGCCACCCTGGTTGCTGCCGTCGCCCTGGTTGTTGCCGCCACCACCCTGGTTCCTGCCATCACCTTGGTTGCCGCCACCCTGGTTACCACCACCTTGGTTGCCGCCACCCTGGTTGCCGCCACCTTGATTGTTACCGCCACCTTGATTGTTACCGCCACCATGGTTGTTACCGCCACCTTGGTTGTTACCGCCGCCCTGGTTATTGCCGTTGTTGTTGCGGTCGTTCTGGCCGTCCTGGTAGCCGGCCTTGTAATTGGGGCTGTTCTTGTCAATATTTCCGTTGCCGTTGTTGTTATTGCCGTTACCGTTGTTGTTGCCGCCGCCGTTGTTATTGCCGCCGTTGTTGTTATTGCCGCCGCCGTTGTTATTGCCGCCGCCGTTGTTATTGCCGCCGTTGTTGTTATTGCCGCCGCCGTTGTTATTGCCGCCGCCGTTGTTATTGCCGCCGTTGTTATTCCCGCCGTTGTTACCCGGGGGCGGCGGAGGCGGCGGGGGCGGCTGCTTTACGGTACCGGTCACGGTTATCGCGGGCATCGCGGCTACAGCGCCATTGATACCGGGCACCCAGACCGCCTTGTAGGTTTCCCTATAACCATCGCGCCAGCGGTCCTCGGTACTGTCCGTCGGCCCATGATTTGGATAGTCATCCGAGGGCGTGTCGTTGTACATGGCGTAAATCCACTTCGCGCAATACTTCAGGTTCTCGCCCAGATTTTGAATACTGGTAGCGAAAATAAGCGAGTTCGCCGTGAACCGCCTGGTCGCATCCTTGGCTTTATTCGCGCCGTCGCCGGTCCACAGCGCATCGCTTCCATCAGGACCTACAATATTATTGAGCGCTGCGTTGAGATTGGTGAGGTCATCCTTGAGCTGCGCTGCCATCCACACATATTGGATACCGGCACCGTTCGCAGTCCAGTCATGCCCCTTAATCGCCTGGCCGAAACTACGGAATTTCTGGTAACTCCAATTACCGCCATCGCTGATGGTGATCGGGATGCCACTGTCTGCGCCCGGTGGTGGTGGCGGTGCAGTCGGGTGGTCTCCCGTGTTGGAGGGCGTGAAATCATTCGGCTTGACGGCCTTCGGCTCGATAGGATCGACTTTCGCCAGGTCTCCGATGTCCTTGAAGGCGTCCGACGAATGCCCATCGGCATCCTTGTACTTGCGACCCGCACTCGTGAAAGTGTCCCCCATATCCTCCATGATCTTCCGCAGGTCATTCATCCGATCGATGACCTCCTGACCCTTGGCGTTGAAACGCCGCGTCAGCTCTTCAGCGCCGGATTCCTCGGTCCCGGACCAGCTCGGCATAGTATCCATGCCCCGGTCACCGATCCATTTCTGGTACCACTCCAGCCTTCCGATCATGTCGTGGCACGCTTGCGCAGCCGCGGCGAAAGCCTTCGGATCGGCTTTCACATTGAGTTTCAGTTTGTCTTGATCCGCCAGCCCACGCAGATCATGCCAGTCGTTGATGTCGGTCTTGGTCGTATTGTCGACCGTCGCCTTGTCGTCAGCCATCTGTAGTACTCCTGGTGGTCTTCGTGGTGGGTCGCTTCTCGATCACCGGCTCGGTCGCGGAGGTCGAAGCTCCCAGAGTGAACGGGACATCGGTCGAGTCGTCGGGGCCGGCGCGCTGCTCGGGGGCCTCGTCCGGCGAGGGCATCAGCACCGACTTCGGCTTCTTTCGCGGCTTGTCGTCCTTCTTGCGATTCCGGCGCGACTCTTTCTTCTTCGCCCCTTCGCCACCGCCGGGCGGCGTTCCGGAAGGCGGGGCCCCGGGTGCGGCGGGCGCGCCGCCGGGTGCGGACGACCCGCCGGGTTGATGCCCGTCCTGCATCGGGGGCATCCTCGGCGCGGACGACTGCGACCCGTTGGATCCGGAATTCCCTTGCTGCCCAGGGTCTCCCGAATGCTGCGGCGATTGGCCCAGGTTCTTCGTCGCCTCCGGATGCTGCGGGTCACCCGGATGGCTTCCAGTTCCCGGCGCACCGTGCTGGTCGCCGGAACCCGGAGCACCCGAATGGTCTCCGGAGCCGGTGCCATCCGAAGGGTTCCCGGAATCCGGTGCGCCCGAATGGTTCTCGGATCCCGGAGCACCCGGTTGGTGCTGGGAACCGGGTCCGCCCGGCTGATTCTCCGAACCCGGAGCACCCGGCTGATTGCCTGTTCCCGGGTGTTCACCCGATCCGGGTGAGCCCGAATTATTCTCGCCACCAGTGGCATTCGGATCTCCCAGTCGGGTCGCCGGCTGCTGGCCGTCCGAATTCTGGGGTGCGCCAGGACTATTCGGCCCACCCGGCTGGCCGGGTGCTCCCGGATGATCCTGCGTGCCCGGATCGCCCTGTGTACCGGGACCGCCCTGCGTGCCCGGACCACCCTGCGCGGCCGGATCCTGCGACGGGTCCGGCCGATCCCCGGCACCCGGCGCGTTCGGGGAGCCGGGCTGACCGGCTCCTCCCTGCCCCAGACCGCCGGATCCCAATCCTCCCGCTCGATCGAGAGCCTCGCGCATCGCCGACAGATCCGGCGGACGGGAACCGCTTCCGCCGCCAGGGGATTGCTGCGACGGGTTTGAATCACCGTTCGATCCGTTCGAGCCCGGCCCACCGGCCGAACCACCCGGGGGCGTCGACGAACCGTTGCCGGGGCCCAAGCGCCAGAAGTCCGGCGATTGCTCGCCCTGACCGTTCGGCCCCGTGTCACCCCCGCCCGGTGGCGGGAACGAACTGTTCAGTCCAGGCGGCGGCGCCATCCCGTCCGCACCGTGCAGGTTCTGGAGCATCCGCTGCAACATCGCCGGATCCGGTCGCGGCGGTGGCGGTGGCCGGTTGTCGGCCTGCGACTGCCGGTTGTTGTCCGACGAGCCGTGATCACCGCCGGAACCGCCCCGGTCACCACCGGAGTTTCCGCCACCGTCACCCGAACCGGAGCCACCCGAGTTGCCACCGTGACCGGAACCGCCCGAGTTGCCGCCATGGCCGGAACCGCCGGAGTTACCACCCTGGCCGGAACCACCGGAATTACCACCCGAGCCACCGGAATTACCACCCTGACCGGAACCGCCGTTGCCGTAATGATTGCCGTTCCCGCCCGGACCCTGGGAATTCTGGTCGTACGGATCGTCATTCGACCAATCCCCGTCACCCGGACCGGGATCCGGCGGACCCCAGTAATCCGGATCGGGCGGACCCCAATAGTCCGGATCCGGTGGACCCCACATGTTCTGGTTCGGCGAGTCCTGGTTGAACGGGTCCGGCGGCACCTTGCCGTTCTCGTACCCCTGCGGAATCCAGTCCTCGGCGAACGGCGGGGTCGGCGCCTCGTACCCGTCGGGCAGCCCATCGTCGCCGTTCAGCTGATGCGGCTTGATCTTGGCGGTCTGGTGGGCGCCGCCGATATACGGATTCTTGCGATCGACAGGCGGTGCGACGGTCCCATCGGGATCCGAGACGTGCACCTTGTTCTTGTCGCCGACCGTCCAGGTCGTGCCGTCTCCCCTACTGCCCCAAGCGGTCTCGTCCCCGGCGGTGACCCGCACGGCCCCGTCACCGCGGACCTCACGCAGCGGCCCGTCATCTCCATGATCGACGAAAGCCGTTCCATTCGGGCGGGTCCCACGCACCACACCGTCGCCGTCGGTGAAACTCACTCCGCGCGGACCGATCTCGGAGACAGTGCCGTCGCCGTGGGTGACCCGGAACCCACCCGGCGTCTTCTCCAGCTCCGCGCCGTTGGACAGCTCGATCGGCTCTTTCAGCGACTTGGATTCGGTGGACCCGTTCGGTGAGGTGACCTTTACCGACCCACGCGAACCCGGCTCGTAGGTGGTGCCGTCGCCGTCGAATACCTTGATGCCCTTTGGCGATGATTCGAACCCGATTCCGTCGGGCCGATCCATCTGGATCACAGCGGGCTTGTGCGGGCCGTCCGGAACGAAGCCGCCGAACCGCTTCGGCGCCCCGGTATCGCTCAGGTCGTGATGGATCACCGTCCCGTCGGGGTGCCCGGTACGACCGCCACCGTGGCGATCCGCGCCGTCGAACACCACATGCGTGGTGTTGTCGGGATGTTCGACGGTGACCGCGCCGCCGGGTTCGGCGGTCTGCTTGGTCTGATCGGGGCCGGTGGTCACGGTCGGCTTACCCGGCCCGGACTCGACCACGGTGTCGTCCACCTTGTGCACGATCGTGTCGCCGGTGTGCGAGGTGAACTCCGTTGCGCCGTTGGGCCTTACGGTCAAGGTCCAATCGCCCGGGGACTCCGTCCGCACCGAGCCGTCACCGAGCACCGTGTGCGAGACACCATCGGGCCGGGTGAACGTCGGAGAATGCCCACCGGTGCCCTTACCCGACACCGCCCCGGGACGGGGAGTCGGAGCGGCGCCATCCGGGCCGACGAACACGATCGAGTGGTCGGTATCAATCTTTATCCGCTGCGGATCACCCGGGCGGCCCACCAGAATGGTCCCGTCGTCACCGACCACATGCTCGGTGCCGTCTGGTGAGGTGACAACCAGGTTGCCGTCCTCATCCTTCTCCCGCCCCGGCGTGCCGAGTTGCACGGTGTCGTCGTGCGTATCGACCACCGTCGGGTCGTCCGGCCGGGTGCCGATGTGCACAGTGTTGTCGTGCGTATCGACTACCGTCGGGTCGTCCGGCCGGGTGTGGGTGGTGTTTCCCTCCGGATCGAAGTCCGTCCGGTCACCCCACGGCGAATGGAGTTCCGCGCCGCCGCGGCGCTTGACGATCGTCGTCGACCCGTCCGGAGACTTCGTCTGCACCGAACCGTTGTCGAGCACCGTGTGCTCGGTGCCGTCGTCCCGGCTGAAACTGCCGTCGTCCTCCCGGACCGGTCCACTCGGCTCGTCACTCCGCGGACCATGTTCTGCCCCAGCATCATTGCCGCTCTTGGGCACGAATTCGACCGAGCCGTCCAGACCGACCTTCACCCACGCCGGATCCTCCGGACGCCCGATGTAGATGTTCTGATCCTTGTCCACCCAATGCTCGGTGCCATCGGGCGAGGTGACCACCACATCACCCGACTCGCTGCGCGCCCAGTTCGGATGCTCCTGATCACCCTCGAACGACCGCACACCCGGGCCGTTGTCGTCGTGCCCGCGCTGCCCGCCCGAACCCGAATGCTGCTCCGGCGGAACCGATCCCCGCGGCGGCGGATCTCCTTCGGAGGGCCGCGAGCGCGGCGGCGGTGCCCCACCGGCATCCGGCGGACGCTGCCGCGACGGTGAGCTGCCGCCCGCATCCGAACCGGGCACAGGAGTTCGCCGCGGCGGCTGGTCACCCGGGCCGGAACCCGGCGCCGAGGACCGCGGCGGCCTCGAATCATTCGACCCCGCATCCGAACCCGGCGTCCGCTGCGGCGGACCACCGGGGCCCGAATCGGAGGGACGCCGCGGCGGCGGCACCGAATCATCCGAACCCAACGACGACACCGCCGACGAACGCGGAGGCCGCCCCGCATCGCTCGAACCCAGCGACGACACCGACGCCGGCCCCCGCTGCGACTGCCCCACAACGATATTCGTGTCGGGCGTCGACCGCGAAGGCATCTGGACACCACTCTTGGGCGGTTGCGACACCGACCCATCGCTCCCGGGAGCCGGACGCCCACCGGGCGCGCCACCGCGACCGTCGACCGGCCCGCCCGCGGGCCGATCGCTCGATCCGCTGACCACCGACGAACCGCGGCTATCACCGGACAGATTCGACGACGGCGAGCGCGACGGCGGCCCGTCGTTCGAACCCGCCGAACTTCCTTGACTCCCACCAGAATTCGAGGACGAGGACTCATTGCGACTTCCCCCGCCGTCGGACGGCCCATTCGACGAATGCGAACCACCGTTCGACGACCCATTCGACGAGTCCGAACCACCGTCCGACGAATGCGAGCTACCGTTCGACGATCCACTCGAGGAGCTCGGACCATCGCTCGACGAGTGCGAGCCGGCGTTCGACGACCCGCCCGACGAGTCCGAACCATTGCTCGAACCACCGGAATTCGACGTCAGCCTCTCGTACTGATTGGACGAACCACCCGACTGGCTGCTGTTGTCGTTCGTTACCGGAGGCGGTTGCTTGCTCGTACTCGAGTTGTTCGATCCCGAGCTGTTCGATCCATAGCCACCCTCACCGTCCGACTCATGCGAGAAGCTCCTGGGCGGCGGTGCGGGCGGCCCGTCCGAGTGGTTGCCGGTATACGCGGCCGAATGCGTCGACTGCGGCGAATTCTGCCCGCCCCCATACGTTTCCGGCCGGTCGCCAGGGCCATGGGAGTTACCGGAATTGAAGTCGTGATCGCCACCCCGCGGCCCCCACGTCCCGGGCGGGTTCTGAGTCGCGACATGATCACCGTAGAAACCGTTCCCGGAACCGTTGTTACCGTGTCCGGAACCGTTGGGTCCCAATCCGCCCGGATCGTCCGAGAACCCGCCCCGCACCGGTATATCCACCGACCCGTCCCCGGGCGCCTTCCAGTTGACCTCGAAGTTGTGGTCGCCGTTAAACCCCTTACCTCCGAAGTGCCCCCTGGAACCACCCACCATCCCGCCCTGGGCCACGCCACCGACCCAGCCGTGCGGGTTGTTGAACGTCCCCTCCCAATCACCGGTGACCAGCGCGGAGCCGATACCGCCGAAGGCGCTGAATACCGGGCCGGAACCGGCCCCCACGATCACGCCGTTGCCGATCCGGACCCACGGATTCGACAGCTTGTCCCCGAAGAACTTCGACGTGTACTTGTTGATCCAGTTCGCCGCCGCCCGTCCGAACGGCGCACCGATGCCCCCGCCGGCCATCGCACCACCGAACTCTTTCCAGTCGAAATGCTTCCGATGCCCACCCGGGCCCATCTGGCCGACCTGCACGGCCGCGTCCAGCCCACCGGAAATCAACGCGCCCTCGAGAATCTTCATCACCCACCCCTTACTGAGGTTGGCGAACTTCTCCCCGAAGACCGACAGCACCTTCGCCACGATCTTTTCCTGGATCTGCAGTTCCAGGCGGCGCAGAATGAATTGGGTGGCCGCTTCATCGGCCGCGATCTCGGCCGCTGCGGTAGGCGGGAAGACTAAATCCCACGCGATTTCGATGGCGAGCGCGATCAGCGAGACGATCGTCATCAGTTTCGCGCTCTGAATCGACGTGCCGAAATCTTCGGTCGCGTCGGAGATCTGATCCATGAATTTCGCCAGCGAATCCATCGACTGATCGCCGGTCAGCATCTGGTCGAACAGCGCACTGATCTTGTCGCCGCCCGCACCCTCGGGATAGGCGGAAACCGCGGTGCTTTTGACGCCCTCGATTTCCGGGGTCAGTTTCCGCAGCGCCTCGGCGGCCTCCTTGAAGGCGCTCGACACCGCCCAGCACTTGTCCTCGTCACCGTCCGGCCAGGTACCACCCGCGATCCACCCCAGCCAGCGCAGTTCCGGCGGCAGATACAGACTCATCCCGCGGCGACCTCACTTGTCGAGATCACTGACCATCGACCGGCGTTCGAACGGCTCCGAATCGCCGAAACGCGCTCCCTCGTCGTCGTATTGGCGTTCCGGGGAGTTCGGCGGCGCGGTCGACACCTTCGGCGCCACCGGCATCATGGACCGCACATCCGGCATGTCCTCGAGGAGCGCCGACAGCGGCGGCAACCGATCCTTGCGCTCCCGCAACGGCTCCATCAGCTCCCGGCCCTGCTCGCTCACCTTCCGGGCGGCGCCCTGCACCGCCTCGGTCATCGCCGCGGCGATCTCGGCGAAGGTCAGATCGCCGATATCCTCGGCGAACCGGGTCTCGATGAGAATGCCATCGGCATTGACGGTCACGCTGATTCGCTTCTGACATGCGGTAACAGTCGCGGTGAGCCGGGCGCGATCACGCTGGATCTTCGCGAGACCCGCCATTTGATCGGTGAACGCCTCCATCATCATCGCGGCATCGGCCTGCAGTCGTTCATTCACCACCAGGGGCCTCCGCATCGTAGGTCGAGCCGTAACGCAACGCCGCGCTGAACATTTGCTACCAATTGGGATTCAACACCATGCCGATCAGTTTCGAGTAATACCGGCATAACAGAGCGCCGCCGACGAGTCATAAAGGCATGACAAATGCGTCACAGCGGTAATTCCGGCGGTTACGGGAGACATGTTCGCGGGGTAATCGCTGCGGGCCCGCTCGCATTTCTTCGCACGCCAGGATAACTCGTCGTGAACGCTCATCGAACCGAGAGCGACCGGGCGAGGTTACCGGCACGGGTTCGAGACGAACGTCGAGCAGGTGACGATCCTGACGTGATCGTTCAGGCGCCTGGTTCGCCTTCCGGATACTGCACGTCACCTTCGGTGCTCACCGGATTCGACGCGGGTATTGCACGATCGATCCGCGCGGACCTCGTATGCGCGTGTACCTCGTGCCGAGGCGAATCGACGTGGTCCTCCGGAGTCAGCCGCGACACCGAGCCCCGCAGCCGCCGCGCCATCGGAGCCTGCACGGTCTCCCCGGCACGCAACGGCTGCGTCGGCTCCGTACCGCGATTCGGGTAATCCGCCCGGCGAGCCAGCGGCGCCTGCACCGTTTCCCTCACACGCAACGGCTGCGTCGGCTCTATGCCGCGATTCGGGTAATCCGCGCGCCGCGCCATCGGCGCCTGCACCGTCTCCCCCGCACGCAACGGCTCCCTACCTCGATCCGGGAGATCCGCCCGCTGCGCCAGCGGCGCCTCCCACGACTGCTCGGTACCCTCTCGACTCACCGGATCCGTGCCCGGTATCGAACGCTCGAACCGCCGCGGCGCCAGCGGCGCCTCCCTCGGCTGCTCGGTCCCCTCCCGACTCACCGAATCCGTAGCGGGTATCGAACTCTCGGTGCGCCGCAATCTCCGTGGGGCCGCATAGGTTTCGAGTCTCCCCGATTCCTCCGGGACATCGCGGCGGTCCCGGTTGCGGAGCCTGTACCGAGGCTGTTCTTGTTGCAGCACACCGCGATCCTGATTCTGCGGGCGCAGTCTCGACTGCTCCTGCTCGTTCTTCTCGAACGTGGTCGCCGAGTCCCGGAGATTCTTGGCGTTCGCCCCGAAGACCTCAGCGACCTTGGACAGGGATTCGAAGGTGTTGTTGCGGTTCTTGATATACCCCTTGTCCCCGTCGGCGAACTTGTGCCCGCTCTTGTCGTCCCCCCACGCCTCACCCTTGCTGCCGGAACTCGACTTCAACGTCTCCAGCAGCTTCTTGGTCTTGTCGGCCACATCGTCGAATTCGTTTGCCGAACGGCGCAATCCGTCCGGATTGAGCTCAACGCGATCGTTCATCGTGCTCCTCCTCCGTTGACGATGTCTGCGGTGGGACGCTGTGCAGGGGACCCCAGCCGTCGCGGCGGTCGGCCGGAGTCCCATCGGGATAGGTGCCGTCCTGCACCAGCGGCCCCTCCCCCAGCGGCGGGCCGTCCGGATTGAGCCGCTCCCACAACTCCGCCAGACTCGGCGCGCTGCCGAGCCGTGTTCCGGGCGGAACCGTGCCGGCCACCGCATCCTCGGGTGCGCCGATCCACTCCTGAACGGCGTCCCGCGGTGCGAGCCCGCGCCGGGCCGCCTCGTCGAGACGCCGCTCCCAGACCAGAAGGCAATCCAGATCGTCTCCAGCAGTGGCGAGTTGGCGCTCGAACCCCGCCGCGTGGTGCTCGGCCGAGGCCCACAGGTACCCGATCAACTGCCCCTCCCGGTGCACCGGCAGGTAGCTCAGCGACCGGCGGGTCCAGCGGCTGTAGGTGGTGGGGGGACTTGTCATGAGTACTCCGGTATAAGGATGGTCGGGTCAGCGTGGGCGTCGTGGCGCCTGATTGCGTCATTGATTCATCTCGGCCTCCTGGAGACCCCGGCGCCCGGTCCCGTGGCCCGGAAAGTGTGCCCCGGCGCGTGAATCGTGACGATAAACGAATCGACGTGCCGCATCATGGCGGCTGCCAGGTGGTTCATGCCAGGCGCTCCGCGAGTTCGGCGACAGCGTCTTCGTCGAGCAGACCCGGACGGCTGCGGGCCGCGGCGACGGCCCGCCTGCGCCTGTCGGCCGGGGACTCGCCGGGACGCCTTTCCACCCTGAGCTTCTCGAACAATCGGGACACTGGCTCATCTATCGGTTCGTCACCGATAAGTCCCTCATCGCGGAGGTGGTCGGCTATGAAGGGCACGGTGAAGTCACGATTCAAGGTGACGGCTGCGGCATAGTATTCGAGCAACCGGTTCTGCAGGGGCGCCAGTCTGAGGCCGGGCAGGGGCACGGCGGGCTCCTCGAAGGTGGTCAGACGTGCCACAAGTTCGGTGACGACAGTCTCGTCGAGCATCCCCGGATGCTCGCTGCGGGCTATGGCGACGGCCCGCCTCCGCTTGTCGGCCGCGGACTCCCCGGGGCGGCTTTCCACCCTGAGCCTCCCGAACAACAGGACTACCACACGGATTATCTGTGCTTTGTTACCGGTAAATCCGTCTTCCTGTAAACGGTCGAATATGAACGGGGCCTCGAAATCTCGATTCATGGCGAGGGCTGCGGCATAGTATTCGAGCACCTTGTTTTGCAGCGGCGGCAGCATGATGGCCGGGGGCATCGGAGGCGTTTCGGTGTCCCTGTCGAGCAGCCCCAGCCTTCGAGCTTTGGTCACGACCTCTTTACGCGGGTTGGCGAAGCCGGCAAGCCCGAACTGCTTGTAGGTATTTTTCAGGGTACCCTCCACCAGATCGTTCCGAGTGCCGGAGAATCCGTCCGCGCGCAGTCGGTCTTCGATGTCCTTATTTTTGTAACCTTGCGCGACATAGTTCAGGAGCGCCCGCTGATGAGCCGTCAGTGCGATTCCGGGTACCGGAGCCGCGAACGCGCCGCCGGTGGATGTGATTCCCAGCTGGTAGCCCTTCTCGGGGTGGTTCCGGAAGAAGGTGACGGACCGGCCGGGGACGGGTGTGGTAATGACCGAATGCCGGGTGCTCCCGGGTTGGATTACGACCTGGTTGACATGCGTGAACTCGGCGGCGATCTGCAGCCGGAACGGGAGTCCGGGGTGCGCTGCGGAGCGGTAGTCGGTGGTGCGACCGGCGCGCAGCGCGTCGATTTCGCGTTGCAGTAGCCGCCCCCGCTCGCGGTTCATATCGTCGCGGAATTCGGCGGCGCGCGCCTCTTCGGTTTCGATCGGGGTGTCACCGCGGAAGGAGGGATTACTGAAGAATTCGTAATTGTGCGCGTCCTCGTGGATTTGCTCGGCGTCGAGGTGGTCAGAGGTGATCTGGTGAGTGTAGTCCGCACGGTTGACGTCGAGATGGTTTGCGATATCGTCACGCAGTCGCTGGGGGTCGAGGCCGTGGGCGCGGGCGAAGGCGACGATCGGGTCGCGGTGGATCGAGATCCAGTGGGGTGGGGTGGGGGTGTGGATCGTGACCTGCGGCGGGAACGGGGCGTTGAGGTAGGCGCCCAGATGGGGCACGAATTGGGTTTTGTCGAGGACCCGCGAGGTAGTCGGGTTGCGGAGTTCGAAATCACCGTTGGGTTGCAGGGTGGCAGTGGTGCTGTCGGGAAGGACCAGTTTCGTGTCGGTCAGGAGCGTGAGCTGGTTCAACCGGTCGGCGAGCTCAGTGATGCCGATCTGTGCGGTCTGTCCGGAGGTGTCTGGTCCGGGGCGATGGACGTGGAATGTCGCTGCGGCGCAGGTTCCGATCTGGTCGCGGAGGAATTCCAGGACTTCGTGGCCGTAGCGAGCAGGTTCTTCGTGGCCGGAACCGTCGTGGTTCCGCGCGGTGAATCCACCGTCGGCTGCGATGGTCAGGCGCAGCCGATGAGTCTCGTTCAGATAGACGTCGTTGCCGATGCCGGTGAGGTAGATGTGGGTGCCGGGCGGGTAGTCGCCCACGCCGGTCTCCAGATATAGCACGAAGTCCGCCGGCAGGATGTCGAGGTTGGCGAAGGCTCGAGTACGTTGCTGCCGGGCAGCCGCAGGTGCGGCGGAACTGGGAGCTGTGGCAGCCTCGTTGTCGTCGGATGCCGGTGCGGCACTACGGGTCTCGTCGGTGTCACGGGCGTCGGCAGCGGGCTGGTCCGGAACGGTGTGGGAGCTACTGCCAGCGGAGCGCCCGCTGACACGACCGAATTTACCGGTCGCTCGGTACGCGGCGACGTCGGCGGGGGTCAAGCTGCCGGCCACGTCGGCGAGCGTGTCCTTCGGACGCTCGAGGCCGCCGCTGCCGGTGCGAAGCCACCGGTTTTCGGGAATACGGAGATCACGGAGTATCTCCCGAATCGCGAGATGTATCACCATTTTGGTGACATTGGGGATTTCCGGGCTCTCGATGGCACCGATAATCTCGGCGTGTGAAATTTTCCGGTAGCCGGCCTTGCAATTTTCGTAAATGTAATTGAATATAGCCTTGTGCAGCTTATCCTGCTGCTGCGGCCGCCTGGACCAGAATGCCGCCGGCCCGCCTTTCCTCCGGAATTCGGCGATGGCATCGGGATCGGTCCGGCCCTCCAGGGCGAGGGCCAGCTCTGCGACCGTGACACGCGGGTCGCCGCGGCCCTGGATATCTCGGACCCAGTCGTCTCTGGAGATCCCAAGCCGGTTGAGGACCCCCTCGGAGGCGATTCTTACTCGCGCTGCGGTGATCTCGCTGGAGTCTTTACCTTCGAATTCTTTGACACGGAGGGCAGCGGCTGTGTATTCGTAGGAGGCGGCGATAAGTTCGTCTCCGAGATTTTCGAATACATGGGCGTACACGGCTTTGTGCAGCGGATTGAGATTAGCGGGGAGTTCGTCGATCTTCGTCTGAACGATCCGTTGCTGTGCCCGCGCCCTCTCCACCAGCCTGGTGAATCCGATCTCTCGGTAAGAGTCGGCGGGGATACCGAACTCGCTCCATAGCGAACGGACACCATCCCGAACCTGTCGCCTGGAGACAGGAATTCCTATCGACTCGAGCCGGGCGAGAATTTCGTTTTCCGAGTAGCCCTTTGCGGCGCAGTGCAGTATCTCGTCTTCCAAGCGTTCCGACAGTGCGTGAGACGGTTCGGTGCGGGGGGCGGGCCCGGCATCCGGCATGTCGGTATCGGCGTCCTCGGCCGGTGGTGCGCCGATGAGGGTGTCACCGAGAGCCTTGGCACCGTCGTAGGACTGGTACAGAATTTCGTCCGCTTCACCCTCGGGGTTGTAGATGATCGCGACAGTCACGAGGCTGGGCGGGAAGTGGTGTTCCTCGAACGGGCGATCCACTCCGGTCGCCGGGTCGTAAACCCAGATCCGCCCCTCCTTGTTGTGCACGACGACGGTGTGTGCACCGATACCCCGCTCGTCGGGGCTGAGGTGGGCGTCGATGACGAAAGCCAGCGAGCCCGGCCCCAAGCCGGACAGTTCGTTGGCCACGATGCTGTGACTGTCGATGACATGGCCGTCGACGACGCGCGGGGTGATGCGCTGCAACGGCGCCCCGGCGGCGAACTCGAACTGCGGGGCACGCCAACCCGGCAACCCGGCAACGGGCCCGAGCGGCCGGAAAGCGAGGTTCGGGTTCAAGAGTTCCGCGTAACGGAAAGCCTCTGGCGCGCAGTCGTTCCCGGGCCGGGCGGCACCGCGATCGGGCCGGGCCACCGGCAGGCCGGGGTGCGGGGCGGTGCCGGTGGGGGCGCGCGGTGCGGCACCGGTGGCCAGCGCGTGCGAGCCACCATCAGCGGCCCGCCGCGGCGTTCCGGATGTGCGCCCGGCAGGCGCGCTGCGCCTGGCTGCTCGGTAAGCAGCGACGGCCTCGGAATGCTCGGCGGCAATCTTCATGAACCTCTCGAGCGCCGACCCGCGCTCGTTGTAAGAGGCCATCACGTCTTCAGGAAGCCCGAGGTCGCCGATTATCCGGATAATCGCACGTTCTACTTGCCGCTTGGCCGTCGGCTGCTGCGTGGATAAACCGGGGAGGCTCTTGCCCCTTAGATGGTCGATGATATCCCGTAAATCGATACCCACGCTATTGCGATTGCCGTAGAGATAGTGGAACACCTCGATTTCCAGCGGCAGTAGGGTCGACCATTGTGTCGCACCACCGGATTTCTGGAATGCGGCGACGGCATCCTCCTCGAGATTACCTTCCATACTCCGAGCCAGGGCTTCGATCGTGGTCACCGGATCTACACTGTGGCGATTACTGCTCCGGATCCACTTGCCTTTGGGAACACCGACTCTCGTGAGTATCTCCAGAGCAGCATCCATGACAGTGTTCCAGGTGACACCATGAAACACTCCTTCACGTTGGAGTGCGCCGGCAACTTCATTCCAGTAAGCCCCGACTTCCGAAGCAGAACCACGGGGATGGTTGTAAATGTACCCGAAAACAGCTTTGTGCAGAGGCTTCAAACTCAACGGGAGCGCGTCTAGAGTAATTTGATCGATCCGGCCCGAACCTCGAGCCCGCTCCGAAAAATCGGAGACTTGAATAGCCTTTGTGTAACCACCGCTGGAATTCGAATTGCGACCGAAGGCGTTATACAGAGACTCTGCCTGCGCTTTCACCTGCGACGGCATAAGGTCACCGAACCCGTTGTTTCGAAGGTGGTCAAGAATTTCCCGCATGCCGTACCCCTTTGCAATGCAGAGCAGTACCGCGTCTTCGAAGACCAAGGCACGGCCGGACACGCGCAGTATCCCGGAGGTACCGGGCGCCGGGTGGTGGATTTCAATGCCGGTCGGCCTGAATTGCTGGATGTGCGTGGCGAGCAGGCCTACGGTGTTGTGCGTATTGCGGGCGGGCCCCTCGGGGCGAGTGTTCGGATTGCCGGTGAGCTGGTAATGAGGGGTGAGCAGGCCGTCGACGGCGACGGTGAGGCGCAGTCTCCCCCTGCTGTCGTACACATAGATGCGAGTGCCCGGTAGGTAGTTTCCGGCTACCGCACCCGATCCGAAATATGCCGGGAACATATCGACCGGACCCCGGAACACGTCGATACGGCGAGAGGTTTCTCCGCTCGGCTCTGCGCGATGCTCACCACCCGAGGGCGGGAGGGGGCGGTGCCCTTGTATTCCGGTGACCGTATTCGTGCGGAAGCGATCGCGAATAAGTTGCAGGGCGTCCGCGCTGCCGAGGGCCGGGCCGGGCAAAAGAACCTCCGCACCACCCGTAGGACGGTAGTGCAGGGTGAACCCGTCGGCGGCAACGGTCAGCCGCAGCCTCCCGTCGCTGTCGAGCAGATCGATGGCCGTGGTGGGAGGAAGACTGGCGAGCCCGGGATCAGCGGGCGCCCGGAAAAGCTCCGGCGACAACCCGAATGTCTGGAAACCCACTTGATGCCGGGTGACAGCACTCGTGCCGGTACCCACGTCAGCGCCCGGCGGTGGAGCGCGGAGCACGGACGAATCGGTCGCGGTGGAGCGTCTGGGGCCGTAGAGAGCGTGTGCGCCTGGTCCGGCGATCCATACGGAGCTGAACTTCGGGAGGTGTTCGATGCCCACGAAGATGATGCCGCCGCGTTCGGGAATGGTGCCATCGGGCGGGGTCCGGGTGTCGTCGGAGGCATCCGATTCCGTACCGTCCGTGTGTTTCCACAGCTGCCCGCGGCGTGGGTAGGTCCAGAGCTGGTGCCCCTCGGGGGTCTGCCAGATTCTGGCTTCGGCCGTGACCCACTGCTGTGAACCGTCGGTAAAGCGGACATGCCGGTCTGCTCCGGTGGGAGACATACGGTAAATGGTCCCGTCCGGATTCTCGCGTGCTTGCGATTGGATTCGGAACTTGGGTTCACCGGGTGCCTGGCGGAATTCGGTGCGGTATTTAGTGCCGTCCGGATCCTCGCGATGATCGGTGCGGTATTCCGTGTCGTCCGGGTCGATGCGGTATTCGATGCGGTGTACGGTGCGGTCCGGCTCTGCGGCGGTACCGTCCGGATTCTCGCGGTGATCCAGCTCTTCGTAGTGTTCGATACGGTATTTGGTGCCGTCCGGATCCTCACGCCGTTCGGTGTGATAGGGGGCGGTGGTGCGGCGGGGGCCGCCCGGCGAAAGGCGGTATTCGATGCCCTCGGCCGGAGCCGGATAGCCGTACTTGTTGATGTGCGGGGCTTCCACTAGGAGCCCGTCCGGGGCGCCGCTCCGGTCGCGTGGAATACCGAGGAGCGCGTACGCGTGGTCACGGACCAGGCCGAAATCGCCCTCGTCTTCGTCGAACCGGCCGGTCGCGAGGGTGACCGTGGTTCCGCCCCGCAGCGCGCGGTCGAACCGCTCGCCGATCCATTCGGCGACGAATAGGTATTCGCGCGGCACGAGCCGCTGCTCGGCGGACCCGCCGTACATCGCACGGAGGTATGCCTCCAGGGCGTTCTTCTCGGAGGTCCACTGCCCAGGGAACTCCTCGTCCAGATACTTCCGGAAGCCAGCCGGTGAGCAGAGGTCCTCCGTGCTCACATACCGGCGCGCTCGAGCACGGGCTTCGCTGGGAGGGAGGGCATCCATGGCCTTGTCCTCGGCCCGCCGCAGGTCATGGATCTGCTGCAGCGGATTGTGGAGGAGTTCGGCGACGGCGCGGCGGAATTCGGGGTCGCCGGGACGGGATCCCGGGTTGACGCCGAGGAGTCGTTCGAGGGTGTCGGCGTCGAGGTGAAGTGGATGCAGGAAGGTGTCGTCGGCGATGGCGCTGGAGGGTTGTGGCAGTGCGCCGCGCCCGGGATGGTAGAAGGCCGTTTCGAGACGCCCGGCGGCGATGACGCGCTGAATCCCGGCGTAGCCGTTCCCCGCCCCGAACCGGATCGCCAGAGCTTTCTCGATCATGGCGACCCACAGTGGTTGTCCCGGCTTGTGGCCGGCGAAGTGCGCGTATTCGGTGCCGGGGGTCACGGGGAGGTCTTTCGTGATGAGGTCCCACACGATGGTGCCGTCGTCGGTACAGAGACGGACATAAACGGTGCCGTCCTCGTTGTCGACCAGCATGTCCTCGATCAGCTGCGGTTCGTGGTGGGCTTTCGCCTTGAGCCAGGCGATCAGGGCGCAGTCGCCTACGGCACCCTGTGAGACGTCCTCCGGTCGTGGGCGCCCGGTGGGTCCGTACAGTTTCTCCTTGCGCCGGTCGGCCAGCTTCGGCAGTTCGGGCAGGACAGTGTCCGGTGCGATAACCCACCGCTTGTCTCCGGCCCTCCTCATCCAATGCCACGATTGCCCCTGGTTCTCCCGGACGACGAGATCGGTGCCGGGCGGCACCTGGATGAGATGGTCCTTGCCGTCGGAGTCGTGGTGCAGGAAGCGGACTTCCTCCCCGACGCGCCAGGTCAGGATGCCGCGAGAATTATCCGTGCCGGGGTCGAATCCTTTCGCCAGCACCTCGGGAAGCGCGATGTGATTGTCATCCGAGATCACCAGGTTGTAGTAGGGACGACCGTGTCCGGGGGAACCGGGCGGCGGGACAACGAAATCCGCCTCCATGCGCCCGGCGCCCGGTATCTGGGCGACGTGGCCGAGGTCGTTGACGAGAGTGAGAGCACCGCGACGGCCATTGTGGAAAGGGACGCCAACGGCTTTGACCGGAACCGGGACCGGCGCGACCAGTCTCTCAATCTGTTCGGGCGTGAGGGTTTTCAGATGCTCGCGGTGTTCGGCGGGTGTGGGTTTGCTGGGAACGTCCCGGTTGTGTCGGCGGCGTGCGGGTTCGGTGGTGCCGGTCCGCTCGAATGCCTCGGTTTCTCGCTGGGTGCTTTCGATGAGGTGATTGCCGAGGTAGGTGTCGTCCGGCACCTCGACCGAATGCTGTGCCGGAACACGCCAACCCTTCCCCACCGTGACACCTTGGATCGTGACGATGGATGAATCGAGATGCGGTGCAGCGGATTTCGCCGCTGTTTCCGGTGCGGACACGTCGATCCGCGACAGCATGCCGGCGCCGGTCCCGACGCGGTGCGCGGCGGCGAAGGCCGACACCGCCGCGCTGAGCCGGTCGGGGGTGCGATTCGGGAGCACACGGCGCGGCGACAGTTCCCCCGGCTCCTGATCGATCCACACCACAGTCGCGTGATCTGGTTGTGCGCCAGCGGTTTCCGCGTGCCGCGCCGCAGCCGGGCCGACCGCCTGATACACCGCGTCGATCGACGCGTTCACCGAGGCGTGCCAGTGCACCGTCGCTGCCGTATCGACCTGGCCGAACGCGATACTCACGCTGGGACGACGACCCGACGGGTCCTGCTCGAACGAGAGCAGCCGCACCGCCGCGTCGACCCCGGCTCGCGCCGCGGCGACCGCGGACTCGAGTTCCGCGGTGTGCAGATCGGCCAGGACCGTCTTCAGATTCCCGAGCCTGCGGATCTCCGCTGCCGTCCGCTGCTCGGCGGACAACGTGCCGAACCGGGCGATCTCGAGCTGAATGTACCTGCGGTTCAAGGTATTCCGCACCGATTCCGGGATGCCCTCACCATTGCGAAGACCGGGATGGCCGGTGAGCAGGCTGGACTGGAAGCCCGGCGACAGCTCCTCGAAACGCACCGCCTCCCACCACTCGCGACCGTGCTCCTGCCACCATGCCGCCCGGTCCCGCGCGGGAAAGTCCGCGTCGTCGAAACCCCGGGGCGCCTGCGGGATGGTCATGCGGTCGTGCGGTCCCGTCGGCGCCGGACGCACGACGAGCTGGTCCCGCAGCTCCGGCTGAATGTGGCCCGCGGCCAAGCCTTCCCGCCAGCGGTCGAGTTCGGACTGCCGGTTCTCCAGGTCGTCGTATGCGGCCCGGACGAGGTCCTGCGCCGCGGTGCCGTGCGGCGTGTCCGTCAGCGCGACGTCCAGCTGAACCAATGCCTCCCGCGCGGCATCGACCAGGATCTGCCGATGCGCGACCTCGGTGCGTTCGCGGTCCAGCTCGCCGAATCGCTCCTGGGGCTCATCGGCGAAGCCGGCACGGACGAAGCCGTCGGCGAGCGCCAGGCCCTGTTGCAGCAGCCACTGCAGCGCGTAATCGTTGACCGCCGGACTCGGCAGGTAATGCCCGCTGGCGTCGCTCCACCAGGTGACGCGGCCGTCGACCGCGCGGAGTCCGCCGGCCGCGGTGACGATGCGCCCGCCGAGGAACGACGAGTGGACCTCGATATCGATATTCTCGAACCCGGCATACAGGTTGCCGAACTCGTCCATGACGAATAATGCCGTGCGCCCGGCGATTTCGGTGTCGAACGGCAGGCCGTCGGCGACCCGGAACAGTCGGCCACCGGGCCCGATGAACAGGCGGAGCTCCTCGAGCTCTTCGGAGGCGAGATAGTCGACCCGCTCGCCGATACGATCGGCCCCCATCGCCGCCCCGTGCAGCAGCGGCAGCTGCGGTGAGGCGACCACGCGGCGCAACGCCTCCGGAATATCGTCCCGCAGAACCCGTTCGTCGGCGGAATAAGTCCTGGGTGCCGGGGTCGGACCGCTCGGCGCGGTGACGAGGGCACCCTCGGCGTCCACACCGACCTCGTATCTGCCGTCGGATCCGCGGCGCACGAAAGCCGTCTCCCGCGCCGGATCGCCGACGACCTCGGATATCCGCCCATCCGGATGCTCGAGCACCACGTTCGAGCCGTAGAGATCCGCGGCCAGTCGCAGCGGCGCCTCGGCAACACCGGGTTCCGTCGAGTCCAGCTCGGCGGTGAGGTCGTAGGACGACATCAGTCGCCGCGAATTCTCCATCCACGGACCGAACTTCCGCTGCCGCCGACGGTGCCGGAACCACCCCGCCGCATCGATCCGGCGCTGCCACCGCAGATCGTCGATCTCGTCGTCCAGCTCGCGTTCCCGCTGCTCGGTGTCGTGCAGACTGCCACGGATCTGCTGGCGCATATATTCCGGCGAGGGCAGCCCCCACACCCGGGCCAGCGCGGCGAACAGCGGGTCGTAGCCGCCCTCGACCGGTTCCCAGTGCGTCGGCATGACGCGGTCGGAACTACCGGGCGTTTCGGAGGTTCCGTGGCCGGACGTCGCCGCATCACGTGCGGTCCCGGAGTCCGCGGGCTCGGATGTGTCGTGGCCGGGCGTCGCCGTGTCGCGCGCAGGCCCGGGGTCCGCGGGCTCGCCGCTGTCGTCCCGAGTTTCGCTGTGCCCCTTATCATCCGGAATCGATACCGTGCCCGGATCGCCGGAGTTGCGCGGTCCTGCGGGATGGTCGTCACCAGGCCGGTGCCCGGACTCCACGGATTCGAGAGCCGGCTGGGCGAATACGCGACCGTGATGGTCCTCGAGCGCTTCCCGCGGATCGACAGCGGGCGAATAGGTTTCGGCAGCGGGCCGAGCCGAGGGCCACGCCGCGCCCGCGTCCCGGATGTGTGATCGGTGCGGGCCGGTCGGATCGCCGGACAGGCTCAGGTGCGGCCGGTCGGGGTCGATGCCGTTGGCGCGGAGCTGATTCGATACTTCCGCATGGAAGTCGTCGAAGCCGCCGTTCCGGTGCGCGTCGAGCGCCGTGGCAATCGCGAGGGCCCGCAACCAGCCGAAGCTCTCCCGCGATTGTTCGGCGCCGAAGCCGACACCGGCCAGCACGTGCTCGGCTCCGGGCGGGACGTCCCAGTGGAACAGGTCGGCGTTGCTGCCCTGGAGCGTCCGCAACCATCCGACCACTCGATGTACCGCGGCCAGATCCCGCACGTAGACGACCAGGCCGTCCACCCGCCGCTCCATCGGGCCGGACGCCTTCACCGCATACACCCCCGGGAACCGGGCGGGCTCATCGACCACTTCGGACACGACCCGGGCGGTCAGCACGGGCCGCCCGAGACCGGACGTATTCACGTAGACCTTGAAACCAATATCCGCCCACCCCATGCCATCCGGTGCGTCCTCTCGGTTGTACTGCACGGACGGAACAGCTTCGAGTGCCAACTCGTGGGCGTTGTCCGGCGTGAGCACGCCTCCGCCTCCGATGAAGGCTGCCCGCGCGTCTCCGGGCGCGCGGCGACCGAGGATCTCCACCAGCGCGTCGAAATAGACGTGCGGATGCGCGGCCGGCTCGCCCGCGCTCGTGCCCCGGTCCGTGTATGCGAAATAGACGTCGTCCACCGTGCGCATCGACTCGCGATGGCGCCAGACGTCTCGCAGGAAGATATCCAGGTTCTCCGTGGACACCGTCGGCGCCCGCATGCCGTTGCTCGGATAGGAATCCACCCGCAGCGCCTGCAGATCATCGAACGACAGGCCCGGATACCGCGGTACCACCGAGGTGTACAGCTCGTCGAGTGTGCGTGGCCGGTCGAATATGTCCGGGAGTTCCCGAAGGACGCGCCCGAGCGCATCGCCCGCGCCGGGCGCGGCCGGCGGCAGGGCCGGTCGCGCCGGTGAGAACGGTGCACCTCCGGCCTGTCGCTGCGACGCGGTAGCGGGACCGGTCGTGCGCTCGTTGGGGGCGCCGAGCTCGGTGGTGCCCGTCCGCTCGAACTCCTCCGTCCCCCGCCGGATCGTTTCCAGCGGGTGGTCGCCGAGATAGGGCCCTTCACCGGAGCCCGACCCCGGATGTGGACCGGCATCGGAGGTGGCCGGTGCGGCGTGGCCGGGGCCCATCGATGCGGTGGCAGGTGTTGTGTCACTGGAGTTTTCGGATTCGGATTCGTGGAGACCCAGCAGCTGCCTCGGGCCGGTGGCGGGTGTGTGGTTGCGGGCGGGAGGTGCGACGACATTGCCGTTGTGGTCGGTGTAGATGACCTCGATCGTGGTGGTTTCGTGCGGGTGCTGTGGGGGGAACGCGTGGGGTGTTCGCAGGGTGCGGTCGTGGAGGATGTCGAAGACGGCCAGAGGGCCGTAGGCGGTGAAGTCGGGGGTGCGGGGGTTGCGGCGGGCCTTGGTGATGTTGACGGCGAGTAGGACGTGTGCGCCGATTCCGTGGCGGTTCGCCACGGTGTAGTTCGGAACGATATGTGCGTACACCGCGGGGGAACGGGGATCGTCGAGGAACTCGGCGATGCTGGTGTGGGCATCCTGAACCGTGTGCAGCCGGGCGTGCGGAATGCGGCTCTGGAATTCCCGGTGGGTCATACCGGCGAGGCCCGTCCGGCGAAGGCCTCGGATATCGATGCCGGAGTTACCGGTGAGCCGGGCGAAATGGGTCAGCATGCGGGGGCCGCAGTCGTAGCGCCCATCGGCGGCGGTGTATCCGATGGCACCGCTGCGGGCGGTGTCGTGAGGTTGCTGGAGTCCGGGCGCGCTGCCGTCCGAGGGTGCGCCGATGAGGACCGAGCCCAGGGCACGCGCACCATATTTGGGATGACGGCCTGTGATCGTATGTAATCCACCGGCGCGGGTGTACGCGATGGCTGCGGTCACACGACTGGGCGGGAAATGCTGCTTGTCGAAGCGGCGATCGTCCCCGGTTGCGGGGTCGTAAACCCGAATCTGCCCTTCCTGGTTGTGCAAGAGGACGATTCGCGCACCGATGAGACCTCCCGTGTGCCCTTCCATCAAGCTGATGTGGCTGTCGACGACGATAGCCAGGGATCCGGGCCCCAGGTCGGTTAGTTCGCCCGCGACAATGGTGTGGCGGTCGCCGACGGGTGCGACGATCTTCTGCAGTGGCGCGCCCGTAACGGCCTCCAATTCGGCGGGGTACCAGGCAGATTGCCCGGCCGGCCGGATCCGGATGCTCGGGTTCAGGGCCAGCGCGCGGCGCAGTACCCGCGGTGCGGCGTCGTCAGGGGGCCGAGATGTTCCGTGCTGAGGCCGGGCGACCGCAGCGCCGGGATGCGGGGCACTGCCGGAAGGCTCCGGCGGCGCAGCGCCCGCGGCGAAAACATGCGGACCACTTCCTCCGGACGACCCGGCGGCCGCGCCTGGCATGCGAGCCAGCCGATATGCGGAAAAAGCGTCGGAATGCAGTCGGGCCAACCTTGCGAATTTGACGATCATGCTCTCGTCCTTCGGCCCCTCGGCGTGGAGGACATTTTCGGGAAGTCCGATGTCGTCGAGCATCCTCTTGGTCGTATTCCTGATCTGAGTTGCGGAAACGTCGGCAAGTCCTATGCGGGCAAGGTGCGCGATGAGATCCGCCACCCTTATGTCGAGGTATGTCCCGCGGTTTCCGAAAAGATAGTCGAATATTTCATCCTTCAGGACCCGCGGCGTCCGCCACAGGGCGGTACCGCCCGACTTCCGGAAATTCGATATTGCCGCGGGTTCGAGCGGTCCCTGAATACTGCGGGCCAAGGCCGCGACCGTGGCGGCGGGATCCACGCGATCGTCACTGGAAGTCCTGATCCATTCGTTTTTAGGAACCCCGGCCCGCAAGAGTATATCCGCTATGACTGGTGATACCGTCTGGCTGGGGATTTCCCCGAGCATTTCCCCCTCGAATTCCTTGTTGCTGAGCCCAGTGGCCATATCCTTGAGATGCAAAGCCCTTTCATCGCCGGAATGTTCCCAAATATATGCATACACCGCTCTCTCCAAGAGCCCGAGATTCAACGGCAGTGCGTCGAGGGTGTCCTGATCGACCCAGTGGCTTGCCCGGGCAATCGCCGAGAATCTTTCTATTCCGACATGCCGGGCCGCACCGCCGATCGTTTTGGGAATTCCGACGGCACCATACAGCGAGTCCACATGCTTTCTGACAGCCGGCTCGGTCAGGTTGGCCACTACCGCAGCAGGTACGTCAGGAAATATGTTGTCCCGAATCGCGTTGAAGATTTCTTTTTTCGTGTAGCCCTTCACGATGCCATGGACGATCGCGTGGTTCAGGGGCCCCAAGCGTACGAAGGGAGCTGCGGCGGGGGCGGCGGGGGATGCATCATTTGCGCGGGGTGCCGGATAGTGAATTTCTATTCGACTCGGGTTGTATTCGTCGACGTATTCGCGTAGCCGGTCGAGCGTGTCGTAGAGGTCACTGGGAGGCCCGTCCGGGTAGGTGTTCGGATCCCCGGCGATACGGCGCCGGGAGGTGACGAGACCGTCGCTGGTGATGGTGAGCCGCAGTTGTCCACTGTTGTCGAAGAGATAGATGTGGGTGCCGGGCAGGTAGTCACCGGCGGCCGCATTCAACTCGAAATGTGCCGGGAACATGTCAGCAGGGTGGCGAAACACGTGGATGCGGTGCGAGCCTTCGCGTCCGGATTCGAGGTGTTGTTCGGTGTGGGTAGTCGCTTCCGTCGGCAGCCGCCCGGCTTGCCCGCGTGCCCCTGTCGACGGCGCGCTGACTCTGCCGATGGCCCGGTACTCGACAACATCGACCGGCGACAAGGCACCGACTGCTGCCGCGAATACGTCCTCCGGTTGCGCACCGCCGCCCCGGACCGCTTCGGCTCCGGGAACACCGAATTCGTCGAGTAACAGCCGAATCGCGTTACGGACCTGCCAGGCGGAAACATCTCGAAATCCTCGTTCTTCGATCGCACCGACGATCTCCGCTATAGGTATGGCTCGGTAGCCGTCTTTGAAATTCTCGTAGAAATATTCGAATATCTCCCGCTGCATACGCTTGGATCGGCTGAGCTGCGCGGGGAAGAACGCCGCGGGCCCGCCGGCTTTCCGGAATTCGATGACAGCGGCGGGGTCGGACCGCCCCCGAAGGGCACGAGCAAGGGCCGCAACCGTACCCCGGAAATTTGTCCTCCTGCCGCCACCCAGATCGATGCACTCACTCTTTGCTATCCCGAGTTTATAGACAATCCCTTCCGTTGCTATTTCCGCTTGGCCTCTTGTTATTTCGGTAGTCCGCCTGCGCTGCAGGGCGCCGATAAAGTCTTCGGAGGAAGAAGAACCATAACCATGCTCCGGATTTTCGGACAGGTGAGTAAATATAATTGTCTGCAATGGATCCAGATTCGCCGGAATCGCGTTGAGCTTGTCCGGATCAATTTGGTGTCGCGCCAGAGCCGCTTCCGCGATCATAGGGTATATAGTGGGCACGACCGCCTCAGCGCGGACCTCAAATATTGTCCGCAACGATTTCACCGCCTCCTGAATTCTAGCATTGCCGACCCCATGGAAGCCCTTCCCTTCGAGGTATTCACGCATTTCCGGCCGCGTATAGCGCTTGACAATGCAGTGGAGTATCTCGTTCTCCAGGGGATCCAATGGCTCGGTCGCGCGGCGACGGCGAATCTCTACGGCGGTGGTTCTATTAATTCGCCCACTTACCAGGGCGAGTGCATCGCGAGGAAGCAGCGGCAGCCTGCCCAGGGAAACCTCTTGGCCACCGGAGGGTTGGTAGTACAGGGTAAACTGATGATAGTCGGTGACCTTCATCCGCAGCATACCATTGTCATAGAATATATCGATGCGAGTACCGGGCGGGTAGAGGTGCCCGAACGCAGCTATTTCGAAGTGCGCCGGGAACAGTTGCGGGTTCGAGAAAACCTCGGGGCTCTCGAAGCCCTCGTTCCGGTCGGGCCCCTCACCTTCGGCACTGATGTGCCGCCCTGCGCGGGCCACCACCGCCGATGATCCCGACGGACGCGTTCCGGCAGGTGCCGAGGTTGCCGCAGCGCCGGCGTCCGGCTCGTAATCCAGATCACCCGGCTCGGGCTCCTTGGCCAGCAGCCCCCACCTGCGCGCGGCCCGCACAATGGCCAGTTGCCCACCGCCGCCCCCCGTCAGCAAGAAATCCCTGGATAGTGCAGAAATACGCACCACGATTTCCCTGTCTGTAATACGCCCGTGCGGGTAGAGCTCCTTGGCAATACCATCCATCGTCTTCTGATACCTATTAGATTTCAGCCTGGATATCCGGTAAAGCAAATCCGTCTTATCGGCCGAGAACCCTTTGGGTTCACCCGAATCCGGGTTGCGGCCGTAGTACAGATAATCTACGTCACCGGGCAACGGATCCCGTCGCAACCATCCCCGCTCCCGAGCCAGCGGCATCCAGGCCGCTCGATCGGATTTAGCACTCGCCGGCTTCAGCTTGCGGTATACCGCCTCCAAATCTCTGGATACCATCTCTGTGCTGATCTCGAGGGCGATGGAAATATCGTAGTTGGTTTTGTCGACCCGAACAGCCAGCGCGAGCGTTTGCAACTGCCGCTGCTGCTGCGGCCGGGCAACAGGGTCCAGACGCCGCGCGACGGCCTGCACTCGAACCGTTTCCACGCGCCGCAAATGTTCCTGCAAATCCGCCACCACAACGGTCCCGATACCGGCACCGAAGACGGTGGAACCGCCCTCCCCACGCAATTCCGCCATCATCTCGATCCCGGATTCGGCATCGGCCCAAACCACCCGGGTGCCCGGACCGAACCCGAAATGACTCGAGTAGTACAGGAACCGGCCCGCCTCCCAAACGACGTGGCTCGACGCCGCGGGTTGCACAATCCCGACCACGCCCTCGGCGCGCAGCTCCGCAGACCCCCGGGCCACGCTCCGCCAGAACGCATCCGCACTCACCACGTCCCCCGGACCACGCCGAGCACCGATCACCCGCACGCCACCGGGCTCCACCGACGCCGTCATCATGACGCGGTCGCCGACCTTGAATTCCAACCGCGTCCCCACCGGGAACGCAGCCTCCGCGAACTTGTCCCTGAACACCCGCCACCCGAACTCGTCGACCCGATCCACACTCGGGGCGGCATCGGGCACGACGGGAGCCAGCTCGGCCGCGCCGGTCGGTGGGGCGTTGTGGTCACGCGGCAGGAGGTGACGCGGTGTGGGTAGGACGGGGAACGTCCCGGCGTCCCCCTCCGGTCCGTAGCGGCCGTGCCCAGCCGGAGCGGGACGTACCGGGTTGTGCGTCGGAGACGGGTCCGGGCTGAGACCGATGCCGCCTTCGGGGAAGGTATCCGGCACGACGTAGCCATACAGCACTGTGACATTGGGGTCGGAATCGTCATACCCCGTGATCACATAGCGTGTGCCGCGGGCCAGCAGCAACTCGTTCTGATGGGCGTAGTTGGGGTCACCGTCCTGGCCGATATAGACGCCGCGGGCGCCCGGCGGCACCACGAGCTCCAGACGGAAGTTGGTGTCGTGCATGAGATCCGCGAGATCGGCTCCCACCAAGGTCGACAGGAACGCCGGTTCCTGCTGCGGGACACCGAGTAGCCGGGAGAGGTCCGGCTGCCCTTTCATGAAGTTGCCGTTCCGGTCGACGAGGAAGTCGATGTCCTGGACCGAGCGGACGACCCGGATCGGTTCGGTCAGCGGCAGCGGCCGGTCGGTCGCCTGATCCAGCAGTTCGATCTGCAAGCGGACGATGTCGGCGTGGAACGGCACACCGAAATGCCGCTCACAGAAATCATCGAAGTTGCGGCAGATTTCGGCGTCGGTCCGGATGTCTTCCCAGTAAGCGACCGGCCGGTGTTGCGCCAGAATGGCGTTCAGCACATCCAGTTCCAGCGTTTCGTCCACGCTGCGGCTAGCACTGCCGTGCAATTCGTCGCGGCGATTCAGCAGCGTCGCCAGCTCCGGTACGGTGCCGAGCGGAAGATTCACCAGTGCCGCGAGGTCGGCGTTCCGCCGTATTTTCTCGCAGGAGCGGTCGAAAGCCGCCTCATCCGCGTAGATGCGCAGTTTGTGGTTGGCCAGCGGCCATTCCTGATACGAGCGCAACACATCTCGCAACTCTTCCGGCAGCGTGTCCCAGATACGGAGCCGCAGCGAGGCGAAGACCGCACCGGCGTAATCGGTGTCGAATACGCGCACGCCGTCGAATGCGCGGGGAGGCTCGGAGGTCCACGCCGGATCCGTGTCGTACCCGGACAGTGTGATCTGCGGGTGTGCGGTATCGCCGGACAGCAGTACCTGCGACCCCCAGAGGTGCTGCTCCATCTCCCCGAGACGTTCCACCGGTTCGCCATTGTCGATCGAGAAATGTTGCACCACATCGGATTCCGCGAAATGGGTGGGCGCGGAATCGTCCGCCGGAGACGATTCCGGGCCGAGTCCGACGCCGAGTCCGAGGGATGTGTCCGGTTCGACGTGGCCGTACAGCACGGTGACGTCGGGGTCGGAATCGTCGTACCCCGTGATCACATAGCGCGTTCCGTGCGCGAGCAGCAGCTCGTTCTGGTCGGCGAATTTCTCGATGCCGTCCTCGCCGATGTAGACCCCGCGGGTGCCGGGCGGCACCACGAGCTCCAAGCGGAAATTCGTAGCGTTGGTGAGGTCGGCGGGTTCGGCGGCTACCGAGGTGGACATGAAGCCGAGTTCCTGCTGCGGGGCATTGAGCAGCGGGGAGAGGTTCGGCTGTCCCCGCATGGAGTTGCCGTACCGATCGACCAGGAAGTCGATATTTTGCAGCGAGCGAACCACCCGGATCGGTTCCGTCAGCGGCAGCGTCCGGTTGGTGGCCAGCTCGAGTTGGGCGATTTGCGCGCGAATGACGTCCGCTCCGAACGGCACCCCGAAATGCCGCCGGCTGTAGTCGTCGAAGATGCGTGCGAGGTCGGAATTGATCCGAATCTCTTCCCAGCGGGCCTCCGGTCGGGGACCAGCCAGAATGGTCTGCAGCGCCTCCAGCTCCAGCGTTTCATCGTAGCCGCGTCCGGACCTGCCGCTCAGGACGTCATGACGCAGCAGCAATGCCGCGAGGTCCGGAACAGTGTCGTGTGTCTTGCTCACCTGGTCCGCGGTGTAGGCGTCCCGCCGGATTTTCTCGCACAGCCGGTCGAAGGACCCTTCGTCCGTGTAGAGCCGCAGTTTGTTGTTGACGATCGGCCACTCCTGGTAGGAGCGCAGCGCGGCCCGCTGCTCGACCGGCAGCTCGGGCCAAATGCGTAGCCGCAGAAAGGCATAGACGGCTCCGGCGTAGTCGGTATCGAATACACGCACACCATCGGACGGGCCGGTCGACTCGAGAGCGAACGCCGGGTCGGTGGCGTCGCCGGACAGCGTGATCTGTGGGAGCGTCTCATCGGAGGGCAGCCCTTCCCATTCTCCCGGCTGATCACCGAACGGTTGATCCTGCCCGGCTCCGGGCGCCCAGGAACCGAGGCCGACGAGCTTTCCCGGGGTGGAGCCCGATCGGCCAACCGGCTTGCCGGCGCGCGTGACCGGCGGGCCGGCGCGCGCGGGCGGGGGGATCTCCTCGCCGGTCATCGTGAAGTAACTGACATAGCTGATGCCGATTTCGCGCCGGTATTTCGGCGGGAAAGGGTGAGATTCCTTGAAAGCGCGGTCCACGACGGTGACGGTGCCGTCCCGATGGGCTACGAGGTAGTAGGAATGCCCTCCGACACCGTTCTTGTCGGCGCGCCCCTTGTACATATCGACGACGTGGGCGATGGCAGGTGCGTGAGCGCGCAGGTGGTCTCTGATCTGAATGTGACCGTCACTGGGATGCAGGACCGCGCGGGAGCGGATTTCGGCTTCCCGGCGCTTGCGGCCACCAAGGCCCGCAGGGCGGTCGAACGGGATCATGCGGCGGCCAGTGATTCGTTCGATATCGTCCAGCGTGAGGTCGAGGCAAATGCTGCCGACTGCCGGAACCTGTTGCTGCGCAATGGCTATAGCGCCGGCGTGTGATGTACCGATACCGAGCCCCGGCCCGGTCGCCACGCCACTCGCGAAAACCTCACCCTCCGCCGCCGGACTCAGCAGCCCCCAGGCACGAGCGGCCCGGACCAACTCCGCGGCCCGCAGCCCGTCCTCCACCGGCAACAGCAGACCCAGCCGCGCTGATATGACACTTATCCGCCGCGCTACAGTCTCCACACCGATTCCGAGCGCTTTGGATATCGCGACCTGAGATTCCCCCCGCGCGAGCCTTACGAGCACACTCATCTCATCGTCCAGAAGTGAGACACGGGTTCCCGATACCGGATCGACACCGTGATACTCGTAATCCAGATCGCCCGGCACCGGCGCAGCGGGCAACCATCCTCGCGTACGAGCCATTCGCACCGCGTTCACGTGATTAGCGGCATCCCCCCACAGCTCCAATTTTCCGTACAGTTTCTCGATTCTCCTCCTGATTGATTTTTCGGTCACATGATCATTACCGGCGGCGCGCAGCTCTTCCTTGACGTCGTTGACAGTCTTGCGCTCCATATTCGCTTTACGCCGGGCCAGGGCCGAAATAACCGCGCTATCATCCACCGACAAAGCCACATCCGAGTCGATTTCATGATCCAGGTCACCGGGTTCCACACGTCGAGGCAGCAACCCCCACGCACGAGCCGCCCACACCAGGTTGACGGGTTTACGATCGTTACCTGTCAGATCAAGCTTGTCGTACAGCGCACGAAGTCGCTTGTCGACCATGTCCTCGGTCATTCGAGTAGGTCTGACCGCGCTTATTTCCTCGGCTATATCTTTCGAAGTTCTGCGCCCCAGATCGGGTTTGCGCAGCGACAGCCAGGAAACCACGTCCACCTCATCGGCCCCGAACTGCCTCGGTTCACCGGATTCCGGATTCCGCCCGAAGTACACATGATCGACGTCGCCCGGCATCGGCTCCGGGCGCAACCACCCGTGCTTGCGGCCAAATCGCAACGCGGTCGTTCGATTACGATCGGCACCCTTCAACTTCATCTTGTTGAAGATCCGCCCCAGGAAGCTGCTGACCCCCGTGGAGGACATCCCGAGGGCAGTACCGATCTCCGAATGGGATTTGCCCTGCGCAACCAGCTGCAATCCTTGCCGCTGCCGGTCCTTGGGTTCGTCGTTGGGTGAATCGACAACCGGCGGCCCCGCCGCGACAACCGCCACCGTCACCGCCCCGACATCCCGCAGACACATCGGAAGTTCCACCGCCGGCACCATCGACGAGTCCGCACCACCGTCATAAATCTCGAATACGCCCCCGTCCCGCAATTCGGCCCGCACCGTCCGCTCGCCGTCTTCGGGCGTCTCCTCCCGCCACGAGACCTCCGTGCCCACACCGAAACCAGCGGCGGCCGACCTGTCCAGGAACCGGCCCGTCTCCCACGCCCAGCCCGTACTCACCGCCGGCTGCACCACCCGAACGACACCTTCGCCGCCCAGTCTCGGGAATCCGTTCCGCAAACCGTCCTGGAAATCCGCCATATCCACTACACGACTGCCGGTTCCGTCCCCTATCCGTACGCGCCGGTCCTGCTCCGACTGCTCCACCGCGACCCGGAAGTTCTCGCCCTCACGATCGGTGAACTCCAGCCTCGTCCCCACCGGGAAATCGACCTCCGCGAACTTCTCCCGGAAGACCCGCCAGCCGAACTCGTCGACCCGATCTCCCCATTCCGCGCCCGAGAAGTCAGCGGCTGTCGTCACGAGCTGAGTCGAACCGATAGGTGGTGCGTGAGGTCCGGCGCCTCCGGTGGGTGGGCTGGTCACCGGTTGGAGCCGGGCGTCGGTCACTGGCGCGGTCGAGTCGCCGAAAGCGAAGCGGGTGCCGGTGCCGTGGATCGACAGGAATGCGAATTTCGTCAGCTGCGTGGCATCCAGGGTGAGGCTGCCGTGCGGGCCGTAAGTGAGCCCGTCGATGGTTCGTGCCACCTCCGGGTTGTGTTCCCACGGATTCTTCAGCTCGAGGAGAATGCCGCCGTCGTCGCCGGAGCGCACACCCAAGACCGAATACGCATGGGGCCCGACCAAACCGGGATATTCGGTGGTGTTCTCCAGGTCTCCACCGAAACTTCCGGTGGACAGCAAGATCTTGTCGCCGCGACTGCGCAGGAACCGCACCAGATCCGCGAAATGCTGCCGGGCAACAGCACTGGTCACCGTCCTCCGCGGATCGAGGACCTGGCCCAGATAATCGAGTACCGCGGTGATCTCGGCCTGCCACCGCGCCCGCTCGGCCGGCTCCAGGTAATAGTTCAGGAAATTCGAGAATCGTTCGACCGAGTCTTCCCTATTGATATTCCAGGTGGGCTCCAGCCCGCCGAGTCGTTGCGCGAACGCGAACACCGACTCCGCATCGGCCCCGGCACCGATCTGCTCGACGAGCAGGTCGTACAGCCCATCGACACCGAACCGCATCGGATGCAGGAAGTCGGCCATGTCGATCCCACGCACCGGCTGATCCACGGTCCCGTCCACCTCGTACGGCGGCAGCAACTCCATCATCGCCCGACCGGCGAACCCGGCTTCGATCGATCCGGCCGTGCCGCCGTGCAGCACCATATACGCCTTCTCCACCAGCGCCGGCCACAACGCCCGGCCCGCGTCCTGGGCCGCATAGATCATCTGCCCGTGCTCATCGGCCCAGAAATCTCTGTTGACCCGCTTCCACCGCGGCACACCCTGTTTGGGGAAAAATCGCACGACGCTGGTGCCGTCGGGATACTCCGAAACCATATCCCGGATTGCCTGAGGATCACCGGCGGGAATGACGATCAGCGGCGCGACCAGATAACAGTCACCGACCCGGCCCTGCGCCGCGTCTCCGGGAACAGGTCCCGCATCGCCGAATACCGGGCCCTCGGCCCGCCGGATCGTGCGGCCGAGTTCGCGCAACGCCTGCTCCGAGACCCGCGTGCCGCCATCCAACAGCAGCTCGCCGCCGGGCCCGACATCCACCGATATCGACGCACCACCCGGAATATGCGTCGTGCCACCCGGAATACGCGCCGCGGTAACGTCCGGCGACAACCGCCGCAACCCCAGGAACATAAGTGCGGCAGCCTCCGACGACCAAGAGGCCGGTGTCTCCCAGTGATACGCGCCGTCGCCGCCCCGGCCGAACACCGTGAGCTCACCCAGCAGACTCCGGGGCACCGAATAGACCGGGGCCTCCGGGTCGTCGCCGATCCACACCGCGAGCAGGTCCGGATTCTCCGGATGGTCGACGCCGTGCAACTCATCGCCGGGCCGGACGGTCAGCAATTCACCATTCTGGTCGACGATGGTCAACCGGTCCGCCGGGGCCGTGATCGTCGTGCTCGGCATCGGCTGTAGCGGCGGCGGATGCACCGGCTCACCGAACGGCCGTATCGACACCGTCACATCCGACTCGATATCGGGCCGCAACAGCTCATACGCCTTCTGCGCCAACGCCGCCCACAACGGCTCACCATCAACATGCCCCGCATGCACCGGCAACCCGGACGAGTCGTGCAGCAGCCGCCGATCCAGCCCCACCCACCGCGGCCGGCCGTCGACGAAGTACCGCACGCCCACCGTGCCGTCGGGGTACTCGTGGAACATCTCCACCAGACCCTGTGGATCCCGCCGGGCGAGCCGGCCGAGGTTCCGCATCAGCACCGAGTAGTCGCCCCGCACCCCCTCCCGCGCATCCGATTCCCGCGGCACCGGCCGCGAATCCACCGTCGCGAACACCGGACCCGTGTGCATCACCATTGCCGCGGCCGCCGCCGGTCCGTCCAAACCCAGCGCCTGCACGCCATTCTGCGGAACCACGACCCGCGAGCTCAGCGACTCGATCCGCAACGCACCAGCCGCCTCCGGCCGGGTGGCCAGCAACTCGCCGACTCCCAGCTGCACCACTCCCCTGTCGTAGAACAGCAACTCGCCGGCCGACCCGTCACGCCTCGGCGCGCCCAGCCACCCGCCATCGGGATCCGCGCTCCAGTCGAGGTGGCGCAGCAGTTCGGTGTGCACCCGATACGACACCGCGGGGGCCGAGCTCAACTGGATCCGGGCATTACCCCGCACATCCTGCCCGTCCCACCGGACGCTGTCCGCGGCCCCGATCACCACCGCCTGCCCGTTCCGGGCGATCAGCACCGTGTTCCCGGTCTCCCCGATCGTATCCGCCTGCTGCACAACCAGATTCGACGGTGCGGACCAGGAGTCGATGCCGCGCTCGGCAGCGGGATCGTTCGTCCTCCCGGCTGTCCCGGATTCGCCTTCGAAGAGCCACCCCAGTACGTTCGCGGTAGACGCGAAGTCCCCGTCCTCGAGATATCCGGGCCCGGGACCGGCGTCCTCGGGGAAGTCCTCCGGCTCCGCAGAGGTAGACGACTCGTTCGCACGGTTGCCGGCATCGGAGGTGTCGTTCGACTCCGAGTATCCCGGCGGATTCGTGTATCCGGGCGGCTGCGTCACCGAATGGTCCGGTGCCGCCGCGTAATCCGGCAGTGCATCGGCTGCGTCGTCGACTGCCCGAGCCATCGACATCCGGCCGTGCATCGCAGCTGCCCGCGCGGGGTCGACGACCACCAGATCGGTGATGCGACGCTGGGTCATCCGCGCCTCCAGCGACGCCGCATTCGCTCGTCCGGCCATGCCCTCGAGATCGGGATCGTCGACGTCGTAGATGCGGAATTCATCCGAATCTCCGATGCGCTGCACCGCCATCATGCGGAAATCGTTGGAGTTGACCATATTGTGCGGATTGGCCATCCACACTCGCGCATTCGCCGGCAGCTCCCGGATGTCGGTGAACTCCCGGAAGCGGTGTACGGCGGACGCGCCCAGACTCAGTTGCGCCCACCGGACCCATCGGGCCGCTGTCTGTTCCGCGCTGTCGCCGCGCAGGCCAACGATCACGTCGATCGCGTCCTGCTGCTGCGCCGGGGTGAGCGTGGTGTAGTCGAGCCTGCCCGATCGGGCGGAACCGTAGAGCAGCCAGCGCATCGCCAGCCAGCCACCGAACCGGCCGACCACATGACCATCGAGCCTGTTCACACGATGTAGGGGGTGGACCCACAAATCCCAGTGGTTGTCCCAGCCGTTCAAACACAGATAGGGATTGCGCATGGTCACAGGCGCATGCCACGTCTCGGTCAGCACATTCCGCCGACGGCCGTCGACCATCGCCACCGGGATCTCGGGTGCGATCGCCTGGAACAGCCGGCCTATTCCGGACCTCGAAGCACCGGGCCGCCGTGCGGCCGCGGCGATCGTCACCGGAAATGCCCGAGGCTCCTGCGGTTGCTCCCGCGGTACCGTTTTCGGGGGAGGCGCGGTCGAGGGGCCTGCCTCGGCGTCTGCGGGCCGCGTCGTACTGCCATCGGTTCCCACAACGCCTTCGCCTTCGGTCGAGCGGGATGGGTCATGGCCGGGGATGACTGCGGAAGTGGTTGTGCCGCCACCTGTTCGACGCGCGAGCCGGTGGAAGATCGCTCGGATGCCACGGTGCCGGCCACCTGCGTCCGCCGCGGTATCAGCGTGCCGCGTACCGGCCGACGTCGTCACGTCGCCGGAGGCGCCAAGCCCACGAAGATGGGATGCGAAGCCCCGCAACCGTTCTCGTGTGCCGCGCTGCCGTGCGGATTGCTCGTGCGGTGTGCCGTCGGCGCGAACGCGAGTGCTGCCGTCGCCCGCCGGGGCGACGAGATCCCCGCGATCGGATTCGAGGACATCGAGCAGAGCGTCACCGAAATAGGTCTCATCGGGACCGGGCTCGAACTCCGGATCCGACCGCGATTCACTGGGCTCCAGCCCTTTCAGCGCATAATCCTCGGGCCCCTCCAGCAGCGACCGACTTCCCTGCCCACGACCTGAGGTGTGCGCGGCAGGTCCGATGGGCTGGTCGGTGCCGGGTGCGGTCGGTGCTACGAAGTGCCCACGCAGGACGACGAAGTCCGGGTGGAAGTAGGAATCGAAGGGGTCCGTGCCGATTCCGGTGATTACGAAGGGCGTGTTGCCCGCGAGCAGGAGCTCGTTTTCGTGCGCGTTCTTCTCGCGACCGTCGCGGCCGATGTAGATCCCGCTCAGTCCGGGCGGTACGACGAGCTCGAGGCGGAATTTCGGGTCGGTGCTGAGTTCGAAGAATTCGGTGGTCAGTGCGGTGGACAGGAAGCCGGGGTCCCGCTGGATGACATTGCGGAGAAGGCCGAGGTCTGTGCGCCCGTTGAGCGCGGTGCCGTCCGCGGTGAACAGGAAGTCGACGTGGCCGAGTGAGCGGAGGACGAGGAACGGTGGCGCCGATGGCACCGGCCCGGCGGTGCCCTGGCGGAGCAGTGCGAAATACCGGCGGACACTGCGCAGTGTGGGCGAGGCACCGAAATATGCCACGAATGCTTTGTCGAACTGGCCGTTGCATTTCCCGTCGACACGGATCTGTTCCCAGCGCGCCGCGGGCTGGGAGTGGTCCAGAATATCGTCGAGCGCCTCCAGCTTCCGAGCGTCGGAGTCGCCGAGATGTGCGCTCGCCAGTCTGCGCATCGTGTCACGGTCGGAGTCGGTGCGATCGCCGCCCTTCTTGTCCAGCACCAGCCGCAATTCCTGCGCTTCGGATGGCGCACAGCTGCCGGCCAGGAGATATTGCAGGCGCTTTCTCGACTCGGCCAGCATGCCGACAGTGGGAACCCGGGGGTGATGTTCTTCGCTGACGAGATCCGCGGTGGCGGCACAGCGCTGGAATCGCTCGAATACCTCCTCGAAACTCTCACTCCCGCTACGCAACATGGTGTTCGTGACGGCGGCTGTCTGCTGGTAGGTCATCAGCGCGGCGCGCACTTCGGGTGATTTCTGGGGGAAGGTGCGCAGCATGCCGTGGCCGAAGTCGGCCCCGTCTCGGCTGCTGGTGAATACGCGGACATCGCCGAGGGGCAGCTCGACGTCCGGGTTGTCGAGGATCGAGGGATGCACGGTCACCGTGGACGAGTCGACATGCGGCACGGACGCTGTCAATGCCGCGGGTGCGTAGACGTGGATCTGCTGTGTTCCGGAATGGTGCGTGGCGAATTGGGTGATCGCCGTACCAAGACTCGTGGCGGAATCCTCGGAATCCTCTGTGCCGTAGTCGATCCAGACCACGGTCGCGTCTCCGGGGTTGGTTCGGGCGTGCAATCCCGCTGCGCGACCGGGCATGTCGTACATCGCAGCGGCCGCGGGGGCCGAGTAGGCGTGCCAGTGCACCGTCGACGCGGTATCGACCGGCCCGAAACCGATGGCCATGCGGCCACGCCCGCCCGAATCGTTCTGGCTGAACGAGAGCAGCTGCACTGCCGATGGCGTGCCGCCGGAACGATCGGCCGCCACCTCCGCGTTTCTGACGGCGGCGCGCAGGAGAGTGCGGGGGATGTCCAGGTTGTGCCGCCGTTGCAGCAGGTGCGGTGGCAGCTCGTCATCGGGTTCATCGGCGTTCTCCGCGAACCAGAGCTTCTTCAGCAGGAGGTACCGGATGTTCCGGCTGCTCCGGATCGAGGCCGGGAGTACTTCACCGTTGCGCAAGGCGGGGAACTTCTCGAGCAGGCCGAGCTGTTCTTGGTTGAACCACTTGGATATGAGCAGGTTGTCCCACCAGGTTCGGCCGGTCCCCGGATGGGTGTAGGGCGAATCCAGCTCGTTCAGCTGCCGCACCACCTCCGGTGGGAGGTCGCCGTTGTCGTCCGCAAGGCCTTCGAGCCGGGCCACCTCGAGTTCGAACAGTCTCTCGTTGAGTTTGTCTTGGATGCCCATCGGGGCGGTGGTGCGCAGAGCGGGGAATTCGGTCAGCAGACGCAGCTGTTCGGCATCCGAGAGATCGTCGAAATGCAGGTTGTTCCACCAGGTTTCACCGACATCACCCCACCAGGTGTCCGACGTGCCGAGCCCGGCGGGCGGCCGCAAGGGCGAGCCGGAGCTGTCGTCGCCGCTCGGGCGGTCCGCGCCGATTCCGACATCGCCGAGGGCCTCGGCACCGTCGGCGTCACGACCGGCGGGGATGTACTCGGAGCCGTCCGCGCCCGGTGCGCCGGAGCCGATGGATGGTGTGGCGGTGGGAGTTTGGTGTTCCGCCGGGGGTGCGACCGGATGGCCGGGTGTGCGGTCGCCGGCGTCCGGTTCCGGTAGCTGGATCTCGGCGTCGATGATGACCGTGTCGTTCGCGTCGTCTCGGGTCACCCTGGTGATGCGGTACCGAGTGCCGCGCGCGAACACGAGTTCGTTGTCGAGTCGCCCGATCCACAGGCCCTCGGCGCCGGGCGGCACCGTCAGATTCAGTTGGTAGCCGAAACGGCCTTCCCCCATGGCGGTCAGCTCATGGCCGACCGATGTGGACAGGTAGCCGGGATCCTGTTGCACGGTGCCCACGAGCCTGTACGGGTCCGCGGCGAGAAGTGGTATCCGGTTTCCGGCGTTGTCCCGGATGAAGTCGATGCTGACCAGGCCCCGCACGACCCGGATCGGCTCGGTGTTCGGCAGTGGTCGTCGAGTTGCTTGATCGAACAGGCCGATCCCGCGCTCGAGAGCGTCGATTTGTGGCGATGTGCCGAGGAAGCGTTCGAAGAGTGGTTGCAGCCCATCCCGGTACTTGTGATGGTCGCCGACCAGCTGCGCCAGTGCGAACTCCGGAATGTCGCTTTCGGCGATCGAGACGATAGTCCGCCAGATTGCACTCGCGCGATCCGGATCGTGGATTTTCTGGTCTACTGCCCCTTCTCCGGATCGGTAATACTCCATCAGCTCGGTCAATGACAGCCGACCTGGTCCGACCAGTTCGGTCAGCAGCGCAACGGATTCGGTGCTGGCGCGCAGTCGGTCGAAATTCTCCTGCGTCTTGTCTCGGCCGTCCCGCAGCAGCACGTTGAAAGCCGGCAAAGTCCGGTAGGCCCATGACACGTGGCGCTGTTGCGGGGTGAGTTCGTGCCAGCGATCGAGCACGGTCACGCCGTAATTCGAGGCCGCCTCGGCCGAATCGAATACGCGCACACCGTGCTCGTCGAGATGCCCGATGCCGTGGCGTTCGGTCCGGGGGTTCGCTGCCGGTTGCCACTCGTGCCCGGAAGGTGGTTCGTACGTGGCCGGGGCGTCGAGCTGGTCCGGGCGAATTCTGAGTAGGGTGCCGTCGGCGGTCCTGGCCGCATGCAGGTGCTCCGGATGTTCCGCAGACGTGAACAACAGAGTGAACGGCGTGCCCGGCGCCCCATGGTGATAGACATCGCGCGGTCCGTCCGGGTGCAATACGACGATATTGAGCTGAAGTTCTCGGGCGACGATGGGGAGCAGGTCGGCACTCATCAGATGGTCCGTGGGCCTGCGCGAGTCGCGCACGGTGTCGAGCAGGTACCCCAGCCGGTCCATCGCACGTCGGCGAACTGATTCATCGAACTGCCGAACGGATTCCTCGAATGGCGCACGACGGTGCGTTTCCGCCGCATTCTCCGCTGCGGTCCTGCTCATATGCTCGTCGAATGAGAGTTCGCCGCTGGCAATGAGTTCGCCGGCTCGACGGGCGCGGCGCCGGCGATCCATCTCGAATTCGGTCACCGACCGGGCGCGGCGGAACTCCTCGATACTCTGCTCTTTCCGCCCCGCAGGGGTGAAGGAGGGGAGCAAGTCGACGTAGTCCTCGAGGTGCGCTTCCATGCGCTGGGCGAGCGTGGCACGTGTCCGGTCCGGCGTCGTGTGGCCGGTGGACTGTGCGAACACCTCCAGCAGATGGTTCCCATCCTGCGGTGACGACTCCCAGACCGGTGCGAGCGCCTCGGTGTCGTCCTCCCGCTGTTCCTGGGCCACGGTGATCCGGCGCCTGATGTCCTCCACTCGGACACCGGGTTCGGTGTCCTGGCGGTCGGCGGCCGCGAGCCGCAAATCGAGGGCCAATTCGGGAGTCACCCGAAGCGCTGTTACCGCGCTGTCGAAATGATCCTGTAATTCCGGCCGCAGTTGCCGGGCGAACTCCACGCTGTCCCAAGGGTCCGCGGTATATATCGCATTGCTGATCCTGGCGAATTCGCGCAGCGCCCGGCTCTCCGCCTCCGTCAATTCCCGGAGGTCGGGGGTCTGCGCGCGGGCCGGGGTCGCCTCCGGTGCGGGGACGTCGAGCCCGAACAACTCCATATCCGTGCGGGTGTCGAGCTCCTGATGTGCGACGTCCCGCACGCTCATCCCCAAGTTGTCGGCCTGGCCCTGCCATCCCACGGCCTGTAGCGGGGTCGTGCCGAGTGCTTCCGCCGCGCTGGAGAGGTCGCTGCGAAGGTTCGGTCTCATTCGTTCGGCGAGGCGGAAGACCTCATCCTCGTCGATGCCCGAGAACGAGCGGAACCGGCTGTGCACGATCCGCTGGATCTCGGCGTACTCGAACAGTGCCTCGTTCTCGTCCGGTGTCAGCTCCCGAATCGCGAGCTGCTCGGCGTCGATGTCGTCCCTGGGGCCGACCTGATCCGGCGGCAGGACGTCATCCCCGCGCAAGGTCTCGAACAGCGATCCGTCGGTGTTGCGCCCGATCTCGTAGCGGCCGGGCGCGGTCCGGCGGATGTGGTGGGTCTGCTGGTTGCCTTCCCCGGTGCGGGTCGGCGGCCCGGCGGGGTGTTCCAGCACGACGTCGGCACCGAACCGGCGGCTCGCGAGGATCAGGAGTTCCCGGTGTGTCAGGTCGGTGCTCAGCATGGGATTCGGTTCGAGATCGCGTCGCGGGTGGTTCAGATCGGCGATCGCGTGCCGCAGCCGGACAGTGGACTGCTCCTGGAAATTCTCGTCGAAGGTTTCCCGCCGCCGGGTTTCCGCGGCCTGGTTCGCCGCGGCGAATTCCGCATCGGAGACGGCGCCGGCGTCGAACCGCTGCCGGCGCGTGCGCTCGGTGGCCCACTCGGCCCGCGCGCGCTCGGACAGCATCGTCTGCCGATAGTGCTCGAGATGCTCCTCGAGTTCGGCGGCCAACATCGCCCGCATCGACTGCGGGGACTCGACATCGAACAGCGCGGCCAAGGTCGAGAACAGCGGATTATCGACCTCACCCATCGGCTGCCACGACGCCGGACCGGACCGCTGGGCGGTGGGGGCCGACGCCTGCTGCTGCTCGCGCTCGGTGTGCTGCAGGCCGGACTGCTCGCTGGGATCGGCGACCGCCGGGCGCACGCCCGCGTGATAGTGGCCGCCCCCGTCGTCGACGCGCACCAGCACCGCACTCGCGGTGTCCGGATCGCCGATCGGCGCCAGCGACCGGTCATCGAGGATCGCGATCGTGGTGTGCTGTGATTCCATGATCGCCCGCGGCAACAGATCGGCCAGGTCGTTCTGATACGCACCGGAGGCACGCAACTGCTCCAAGTCCTCCTCGAACCGCGCCGCCCGATCCCCCTCGGCGACGCCCGCCGGATGGTAGAGCGCGAAGAAAGCCTCCCGGTGCGCCGCGATGTGATCGACGGCCTCAGCGCGCACCGTCGAAGAATCCTTCACACTGCCCGAGGCGAGAACGAACGATTCGAACAGGCTATCGCCGGTGGACTCGACCATGGCGGGTACCAGCCCGGTCGCGGCCAGCGCCTGCAACTGGGCTTGGCTCGGAGCCCAATGCACAGCACGCAACTCGGTGAATGCCTGCTCCGGATCGGCGGCAAGCAGGATCTGGGTCAATGCCGCGGCCGCCACCTGTGCTACCGGATCGTCGATCGCCGACAACGCATCACGCAAGGCGACGACCCCGCCGCGGCCCAGCTGCCGTGCCATGTCCAACGGGCCGGTCAACTCGCCGGTGAACAGCAACCGGGCCGCCTCCCGGCGCTCATCGTGCGTGAGCGCGGGCGTCACCGCGGCAGTCGCTGACACGGGGGCGGCGGTCACCGGCACCGGCACCGGAGCCCACCCCGGGATAATAATTATGCTCGGGCCGTCGAGCTGCGCCTCGCTCTCCTCGGTCAGCCAGGCCAGCGGTGTGAAAGCCGCCAGAATCGCTGGATTCATCGCGAGGGTGTGGTCTTCCTCGGGCAGCGACGCCAGCCCGAAAACCCGGAGGGCGTAGCTCCCGATCGAGCCGTGCTCCAGCTCCTCTCCCTGGTCGGGCTGCATCAGCACCGGACCACTGACACTGAGAGCAGCCAGGGCCAGCCGCGGCGGCCGCACCCCACGCAGCGTAGCCAGCCGATGCAGGCGCAGCATCGCATCAGGGATCGCCTCGATACCATTGATCTGCAGCGACTCCAGCAAGCTCCGGTACTCCCGCCCCAGCACGGTGTCCGCCGGCTCGCCCTCGACCAGCTTGCTCAACATCTCCTCGAGCTCCGTGCGGTCGGCCTGCAACGCGGCACGGTCGGCGTCCTGGTACCGACCGATGAAACGCTCGGGGATCGCCGTCATCACGTCCGCCAGATACCGAGAATTGGGCGGCGCCACAATGAAGTGGTTGCCCAGCATCCCCTTCTGGTATCGGCGCTCGACCAGGCGCCGCAACCGCTCCGCGACGGGCAAGCCCTCGAACTGCTCCTGCTCCAGTTCCTCTTTGTCACGAATCAGCACACCGAACACCGGAATGTCCTCCTCGTGCAGGAACATCGGCTCGAGATCGGCCAGCTCCACCGCGCCGGGAGCCAGGTCCACATCCGCGTACACGCCACCACGCGACACCAGCAGCGCATACCGGCCGATATCCGAGGCCAGATTGAAAGCCCCTGTCTGCAAGCTGAAGTCGTAAATAGCAACCAGTTCCCTGCTGCCCACCTCGGCGACCAACTCACGCAAATCATCGCGGATCACGAATTTGCCTGCGGCAGCCCGGATTTCCGGGTCCTGCTCCAGCTGCGCGCGGACCCTGTCGTAACCACCCTGGGTCCAGAACGTGAAAGTCCAGTCCGAATCCCCTGCGGACCGCACCCACGCCTTGATATTCGCCAGTGCCGTCGGACTGAGTTCGCCACCGAACCAGGCGAAATTCATCTCACGCGGAATCTCGCGCACCAAGGCCGCGTCAGCAGCACGCAATCTCGGCAGCAGCTCCGCCGCCATCCGCTCGTTCACCTCACGCAGACCCGCACGCCCGGCACCGGCGATGAGCAACCGAGCCGGAAGCACGGCCCCCGAGCCGGTGAGCCGATCGAACTCGGCAGGCAGCTCACCGATCGTCACCGCCCGATCGCCGAGGGTCGCGGCAGTACGGGTGCGGAACTGCTGATACTCGGCACGAACCTGGTCGGCCGTGAGCGCCTCATCCCCGACCTCGAGATTTTCGAGCACATCGAGCAGCAGGGCGTGATGCAACGGAGTCACCGCACTGGCCGCACCGGCATGGAAATCGGCCAGCAACCGATCGACGTGCGCCACGGTCGGCGCCTCCGATGCGGGCAGGATTCCCAGCTCCCGCAACAGCTCCGTCAACCGCCCGACCGTGCCGGGATCATCGAACCCAGCGGGCGGCCGCAGCGGATCAACCGTGTCATCGTCATCGGCCGGCGCGCCGGAGCTTTCGACATCGCTCGGGCGATCCGCGCCGATGCCGACGTCGCCGAGGACCTCGGCACCGTCGGCGTCACGACCGGTGGGGATGTACTCGGAGCCGTCCGCGGCGTAGATGATGGCGGTGATCGCACGGAGACCGTCGGTGGGATGTTCCGCGAGCGGATAGTGGCGTCCGGTCTCCGGGTCGTACCCGCCGACAACGCCGTCGTGCATCACGAAAACCGTGGTGTGCGCGCCGATTCCATGTTCGTCGACCGGACCACTGCGGGCATCGACAACCAAGGCGTAAGCCCCGAATCGGCCGAGTATGTCCGCGATCTCGGCGTGGCTGGAGAAGGTTCGCAGCTTGGCACCGGCATGACGGTTGAACTCCTCGGCGCTCATTCCGCCGAGGCCGACCGCATTCTCGGCCGGCGGAGTAATCGGGGCGGCGGGGAGTCTGGCAGCGACATAACGCATGGCGCCGGGCGCGCACTGCGAGGGACGAACACCCGAGGTACCGGCCGAACCGGTGGTGTGAGCGTGCCCGCTGCCGTCGCCGGTGGCCAGCGCTGCCGCTGTAGCGAGTGCGGCGGTGGTTTCCTGGTCGAGCAGGCCCTGGCCGGCCAACTCGAGGGCCTTGGCTACTACGTTCTCGCATCTGGTTTTCGGAGACACCCCGCGCACGGGTCCGATTCCGAATTTCTTGAACAGCAGGAGCCTTGCCTTCTTTACCGCAGGCAGGCTGGGCGGAGATCCGTGCTCGCCGAGATGGCGGATAGCCTCATCATTAGTGGTGCGGCCTGCCCGGAAAGCCAAGAGCACCTTTCGCTCGATATCATTCAACCTGACAGCCACAGGTACCGGGTGTGCGGCAGCGGCGGCTTCAGCGAGTAGACGCTGCTGACTGGCTGCGACTACAGCATCCTCGTCGATCAGGCGCAGCCGGCGAGCTTCGGCCAAGGCGGACTCGCGGTCGGAAACTCCGAGCTTGAAGAATACGCCGTTCTTCCCGCCGCTCATCGCATCTTTTATCGACTTCTCGCTGCTGCCTTGTTGCAGTTGTCGGGCGATAGCACCATGGGTTTCATACCCGGCGGCGAGGTGCTCGAGTACAGTTTTCTGCAGGGCAGTGAGTTTGGGGCCGGGAATTGTTGCCGTATACGGGGTATCGGTGGACGTGCGCCCATGTTCGTAGGTGTCGCTGTCGGGGCGTTGACGGAGGTAATGGACCGTGGTGCCAACGGCAGGGTTATTTATGAAGGTGTACCGGGCGCCTCCGGGTTGCATGATGACGAGATTGGGATTGATGTAATCGATAGCGGCGTGGAACACGACGGGAAGACCGGGGTATTTGGTGGAACGGCTGCCCGTAGTGCGGCCGGCACGGAGTTCGCGGATTTCCCTATCCAGTTCACGGGCGCGTGCGCTGGTGATGTTGTCGCGGAACTGCTCGACACCGATTTCCTCATCGCGGAACTCCTCGGGTCCGAAGAAGCCGTTGTTGTAGTCGGTCAGGAATTGTTCGCGACGCGCGGCTTCGTAAGTTAGTTCGCCCTCGAGCTGATCGCTGGTGATATGGCGGCTGTAGTAGTCGCTGTGCCGTTCGAGGTGATCGGCCAGGTCGTCGTACAGCTTCTGGTCTTTACCGAGTGCATGTATGAGGGCTGTGACAGGCGAATGAAAGTCGTCGCTCCAGTGACCAGGAGTGGGGGTGTGGACAGTGACATCGGAGATGTCGAGAGCGTTCAGCTGGGCGAGGAATTGGTGCGTGTAGACGGTGTCCGACGGATCTGCCGGTGTGTGGACTCCGATCGTGCCGTTGGCCAGCAGGGTGGCGGTCGTGTTGTCGGGGAGGTGGATCTCCGTGCCCGTGGGGAGGGCGTTCTGGTGGATACGGCGTGCGAGTTCGTCGCGGGTGGTCGGATCGGTGGCGTCGGCGGCGGGGTAGCCGGGATCGGTCTGGGCGGTGGCTTGGTCGTCGGATGGCGCACCGATGCGGATGCCGCGTGGGAGCCTTGGGCGCCGCACACCGCGCTGAAGTAGCGCGCGAATCGGTTCGACGCCCAGGCGGATCGGGCGGGACGTGGCGCCGGTCGGGGTGTAGAGAACGGCGAACAGGCCAGCGGAGTCGCGGCGCCCGGGCCATCTGCTGGTGTGGCCGCCGGCGTCGGGTATGTAGTCGCGGACGACGATGATGCCATCATCGTTGACCATCCGATAAGCATGTGCGCCAATACCGTTCGCGTTGACGTCCGGGTGTGCGTGGACGACCAGGGCCTGCGCGCCCGGGCCGAGAAGCTGTAGCTGCTGGGCGATTTGGTCCTCGCCGGCGTATCCGCGGAGCTTGCCGCCGGCGGCCTTCTCGGCTTGCCGCTTCGAATAGCCCGGCAGCGCCGCGCGCCCGCGACGCCACAGGGTGTTTCCGCCGGTTTCGGGGCCCGTGATCGCGCGGAGTCGAATCGCATTGCTTGTGATGCCGCGACGCGCGAACCTGTTGCCGATTCCGGTGAGCGCCCGGACGAGGCACTGGTAGTCGTCGGGCTCGGCACGGCGAGCTGTCGCATACGGCCGACTGAAGACGGTCGTGTGGATGCTGCTGCCGTCGCCGCGGCCAAGCGCGACAGCTGTGCGGGCACCAGAAGCGGCTGCACGGTTAGGGGCAACGGCAGTGTGGGCACCGGCACCACGGTCGGGTGCAACGGCCGTACCGGCGCCGCGGGTGCGGCCGACAGCTGTACCGGCGCCGGCACCGCCACCGCGGGTGCGGCCGACGCCCGTACCGACACCGACACCACGGTTGAGGCCGACGCCCGTACGGGAACCGGTCCCGCCATCGCCATCTGGCGCGGCAACCGTGTGCGCGGTGGGAGTTGTTGTGCTGCTGCCGGTTTGGCGCGCGAACCGCTGGAACACGGACCGGATGCCACGGCTTGGAGCGTGCTCGGCCGACGCGGCGGGTATGTGCTGCGTGTCCGGCGAGGTCGTCTCGTCGCCGGGTACACCGCGGCCGCGCAGACGAGAGGTGAAGCGCCGCAGGCGTTGCAGCGCACGCGCTCGCCGCGAACGTCGTTCCTGCGCGGTGTCGCCGGGGTGGACCTCCACACTGCCGTCAGTTCCCTCGGTAACGGGATCCTGGCGTTCAACCCTGGACGATGTTGTGCCACTGCGAGACTGAGGCCATATGGTGCTGCCGTCGTCGCTGTATGAGTGGTCGCCGATCTGCTCGCCGGGTGCCGCGTGTCCGAGACCGGGCGCATCGTAGACGAGGTCGGAGACGTCCTCGAACGGCCCCGGCTGCCGGATCATCTCGGCCATCTCGGGGAGACGGCTCATCTCGCCCGGACCCAATTCCGAAGCCGCCCGCGATGTTTCGCCTTGTTCCTGCTGCGCCGTGGAGTCCTGCGTGGTCGCCGACCGGCGCGCGCCGCGCGGCCGCGCCCGCGTTTCCCGGCTGCCGGACGGCCGCTTCGGCCGGAATCGTTGCGTTTCCGGGGTCGGCACCGACAGATCGAACGTATCGGGCAGCCCGGTGCGCACAACTGTTCCGTCTGCCCGGTTGTGCATGCTCCTGACGGGAAACCGGTTCTGCCGGAACGGATCATCCCGATCCCGCTGGTCCGGAATGGACTTGTGGCGGCCGGGGATATCAATGGGCTTCTCGGGAAGCGGAGCCTGCTCGGAAGTCTCGGCCGCGCTCACTGGCCGCAGCGAACTGTTCCGGGGCGGAATCGTGAAGGGAACGAACGCACCATGCGGCCGGTTCAGCGGTTCGGTCCCGGACTTCCGCTCGCCCCCGGACGTCCCGTAGTCTTCCGGCGCGGTGCCTTCTGTTTGTTCGGTCTCCCGCTGTGGTTCCTCGTCGTGGACGCCGGCGGCCGAATCGCCCTCGTCGGTATCGGCCACGGACTCGGTGTGCTCCTGGATGGCCGGGTCGATCGAGGAGGTCCGTACGTCCCCGATCTGCTCGGATCCACGCAAGCCAGACTCCTGGGATTGCGTGGTGCGATCCGGGTCGGTGCTGTAAACCCACGCATCGTCGTCAGCGCTTTGGGCCGAGCTGCCGTCGTCGACGCTGTACACCGACTCGTCGTCAGCGCTGTGAACCGAGGCGTCGTCGCTGCCGTGCGCCGAATCGTCGTCGATGCGCAGTGCGGACCGAATGTCCGCCAACCGCAGCGGAATTCCCGGACCGGGTGAAGAGGTGTGCTCACCTTCGGTCCGCTCAGGTTCGTGCAGAGGTGGCTCGACGGATTGTTGGGACCGGTCCGGATCGATGCTGTCGAGCGACCCGTCGGAGGTGCGTGGCGACGGGAAGCGATCGGGAAGCGAAGTGGTCCGGCGGAGTCCCTGCGGAGGCTCGAGCGGGCTGAACAGGTCGGACAGCCACTCGGCGGCGCGCTGGCGTCGGACGAGGTCCAAATCGTCGGTCGGTGTCCGCGGCCGTGACGACGTGGTTGAGTGCTCGGTTTCGGTGTTGTCGGCCGCCTCGGGTCCGGGCACTGGTGCGTAGCGAACGGTGCCGGTGGAATCGACGGAGCCCGCGGACTCAGATCCTGCCAGCGGCGCGTGCCGGACGGTACCGGTGGAATCGACAGTGTCGGCGGACTCAGATCCTGCCAGCGGCGCGTGCCGGACGGTACCGGTGGAATCGACAGTGTCGGCGGAATAGACGGAGTCTGTGGGTGAAGGCGGCCGGGCGGTAATCGAGGGTGGCCCCCTGGGTGCGTCGCTCGCAAGGTCCTGGTGTGCCGCACCGTCGCGCGACGTCTCGCCGACCTGCTCTTGCACCAGAGCGGTCAGCATTTCTTGCTGCAATTTCTCCGCGCGGACGTGGCCGGCGGTCTCCGCATCCGGAGGTTGAAGTTGTTCACTCGGGTCCGCGGACCGCTGCTCGTCGCTGATCCGCTGTTCCATGCCCGGTGTGGCTGGTTCGGCACTCTGCTGTTGGTGCTCGTCGCCGATCGGCTGTTCCGTGCCCGGTGTGGCAGGCTCGGCACCCTGCTGTTGGTGCTCGTCGCCGATCCGCTGCTCAGTACCCGGCATGACGGGCTCCATGCCCGGTTGCCGCGTATCCGTCTGGGACGCAGGCAGATTCAGATGCACCTGCTCCGGGTCGACACCGCGCGCACCGAACTGATTCCGCACCTCGGACCGGAAGTCCTCGAACGTACCGCCGCGATGGAGGTCGAGCGCCGCGAATATCCCGTTGGCCCGGCTCATCCCGAAACCGTCCCGTGGCGTCGCGGCGCCGAAGCCGACACCGGCCAGTACCTGCTCGGACCCGGTCGGCACGTCCCAATGGAACATATCGGCGTGACCGTCCCGGAACTCCCGCAGCCACGCGGTCACCCGCCGCACCGCGTCCAGATCGCTGACGTGGACCACGATGCCGTCCACCCGGGATTCCAACGGCCCGAACACCGTTACCTCGCCGACTCCCGGGAAGCGAACGGGGTCGTCGAGGACCTCGCGCACGAGGTGGGCGGTCACCGTGGACCGTGCGTTACCGGAGGTATTCACGTAGATCTCGAGCGCGTTGTCATCGGGCACATCGCCAGGCTCGTATTCCCGGGCAAAACGCACGACCGGGACGTCTTCGGGCGCCAGCGCGGCGGCTTTGCGCGGAATGAGCGCACCGGCCTCGCCCATGGAAGCCCTCCGGGCCGACCCGGACGCGCGTTGCGAGAGAATCCGCGCCATCTCATCGATGAAGCCGCGCGGATCCTCGGGCCGCTCCCCCGCTCCGACGCCGAGGTAATAGGTGTTGTAGAGACTGTTCGCGTTCCGAATCGCATCACGATTGCCCCAGACGGCGTGCAGGAAGGCATCCAGGTTTTCGCGCGACACGGTGGGGGGTTCCAGCCCACTGAGTTCATAGGTATGCGCCCGCAATTCCCACAGGTCATCGAACGACAGGTCCGGCCATTCCGGCTGTAGCACGGTGTACAGCTGGTCCAGCGTGAGTGGCTGTTCGAACAGGACCTCGAATTCCCCGGTTACCCGGGCCACCACCGAACCCGGCCGGTGCGTCGTGGGCGGCACGCCCGGCCGGTGCGTCGTGGGCGGCACGCCCGGCCGGTGCGTCGTGGGCGGCACGCCCGGCCGGTGCGTCACCGGCGTTCCCGCCGGCCGCCCGCTGAAGGGCGAACGTTCGGACGAACCCGGCGTCTCGAGCGCCGGAACCGGCGTCTCCTCGGCCGTGACCGAAAGGTCCGGAGAGCCTGGCGCCTCGACTGTTTCGATATCTTTCGCCAGGTAGTAATGCTGGCCGGTGACGAAAACCGCACTGGGCGGATGGCGGTTGGTAACCGCCTCGAACTCGGAAGTTACGATCCCTTGCGGTGTCGCGGAGTACACCGTGAGCGGCCGATCGAACAATCCCGCCGCTATATACATGACAAAATCGGCCGCCGGATTGTGTTCATATACGCCGAGGTTTCGGAGACTGTCGATATCCTCTTCCGTTACGTAGAGGCGCGACATGGTGTCGAACTGCTCGTGCATTCTGTCGGTGACCCCGATCCGCAGTCCCTGAATGCGGCGGGCCAGTTCCACACCCGAATAGATCCGGCCGGGGAACAGGATTGCATGCAGAACATGGAACATGCAGTCGTGGTCGAGGGGTGCGGACCACCACGACCGGTCATCGATCTCGGGACGGCCTGTCCTGAGGGATGTCTCGACGAACGGCCGCCCGTGCCCGGAGTAGTCCTGGGGGGTCCTTCCGTCGGACTGCATGTCGTATCCGGGCCCGATCCGGAGTTCGTCGGCCCGGGCCATCCAATAGTCAAGTGCCGCATCGAGTTCGGTGATCGGCTCGAGCGTCGCCGGGACCTGGCGCTCGGTTTCGGACAGCGCTTCCCCGGGGGTTCGCCGCTCACCGGCAGGCGTCTCATCCTGTCCTGCCTGCTCGACCGAGTTGTCAAGTGCGACATCATGTTCGGCGTCGGCATCGGTGCTCTGCTCCACCTGAGTCCCGTCGATACCGTGTGTCGGCTGAGATTGCTTGCCGCCCTGCTCCTGCTGAGTCCCCTCAGCAGCCCGCTCCGGCTGAGATTGCTTACCGCCCTGCTCCGGCTGAGTCCCCTCGACACCCCGCTCCGGCTGAGCTTCCTTGGCGCTCTGCTTCTTCTGAGACTCCTCGGCACCCTGCTTCGGCTGAGTCTCCTTGGCGCTCTGCTTCGGCTCAGTCCCCTTGGCACCCGGCTCCTGCTTACTCTCCTCGGCGCCCGGCTCCTGCTCAGTCTCCTCGACACCCTGCTTCAGCTGAGTCTCCTTGGCACTCTGCTTCGGCTCAGTCCCCTTGCCACCCGGCTCCTGCTTACTCCCCTCGGCACCCGGCTCCTGCTGAGTCCCCTCGGTGCTCTGCTTCGCCTGAGTCTCGTCAGCGCCCCGCTCCTGCTGAGTCCCCTTGGCGCCCTGCTTCGTCTGCGTCTGCTCAGTGCTCCGTCTCGGCTGAGACTCCTCGGTACTCCGCTCCGGCTGAGACTCCTCGGTACTCCGCTTCGCCTGAGACTCCTCCATGCTCCGCTCCGGCTGAGACTTTTTGGTACGCCGCTTCCGCCGCGGCTTTTCAATGGCTGGCTGCGGTTCGGGTGCGATGTTGTCGGTAGCTGTTGAATCCGTGCTGGCGACAATGGGTTTCACCAACGTATCGGTGGTGCGCGCGAGGGCGTTGCCGAGCACCCAGAGCGTGCCCTTGGGCCCGATCAGCTTGATCAGCATGATGGTCCAGACGCGATGGTTGTCCCCGCCCGGGCCGTAGCGCATGAGGTTACGGCGCTGGCTGCCTGTACTCCGGCCCGACCCGTAGCCCCCGGCACCGCCGCCCAGGGGCCAGCCGGACGGTGCGCCACGGTTACTGGCGTCCGAAACGGTCGGGATACTCACGCCGAGGGTGGGCATGAAGGTGACGGTGAGGTCAGCCTCGACCTTGAAATTGTCGGCCGAAACCAGCAAGCCATCATTTGCGAGTTTGTCGGTCGTGTTTTCGATCTCGAGCGAGTAGAAGGTCGCCTCGGCGGTGACGCCGGTGACCTTCCGGCCGCCAGCGTGCGGCACGGGCGTCGGCAGGTTGCCGGTCGACGCGTCGACACTGTTGAGGAACGCCGAAATCGATGCCGGGCCGAGCACCTTCGATCGCTTTCGCTGGGCCAGCGTGTTCAGGGCGAGAAGCATGGTCTCGAAGGAATGGTTCCGGCTGCTCGCCTCGATGCCCGGTGCGACCGCACGCAGCGCCCGGCCGAGGCGCTCGAAACCATCGAACCAGTAGACCTGGATGGGCCTCGTCGGCACCCAGGGCTCCATCAGCAGATTGCGAACGTCGCGCGGTACCTCCATCTCGATGGCCACGCTGCCCGCGGGCGGAGCCGGGCGCCGGACCGACGGATCGGACCTGTAGACGGCGGGCGCGACGCGGGTGGCGGCGGCGTTGTCGGCGGCGGATCTCGTGTCGGCGGCGTGGAACTGGATGAAGTTCGTGGAGTTCACGGTCCGCGATTCGGTGTGGGACTGTCGCCACAACCCTGAAATATCCTTTCCCAGCAGGGCTCCCACCACGGATCCCACCAGGACCCCACCCGTGTATCGGGCGAGATTCAACAGGTACGTCGCCTGCGACATGTTCAAGCGCTGCCAGCTGACCGTGACCCTGTACAGGTACGGAAGGCCGAAGAAGGCGGTGTCCTCGCCGCGCATCCACGTGTCGTCATCGCGCTGGGAGTCGTGGGTTTCGGTGGCGGTGCCGGCACCCCGCCTGGCGAGGCTGACAGTGGGGCGTACACCGTTGATCTGAAAGCTGGGGTTGAAGCTCCACTGGTCGTCTCCGCCACGACTCGTGCTCACCGCCGTGACGCGGCCACCGTGCGCATTGCCGTCGGCCGAGGTGACCAGGAAGGTGTTCTCGATCGCGACGCCCTTGGGGGCTCGCCAGCCACGAATCTTGCCGAGATTCGCCTTGGGATGGGGAATCGCGCTGAATGTCACTGTGACCCGGCGTGGACCGAGCAAGGGCGACCAGTCGTCGTAATAGAATGCGCTGCCGCCGGGCCCGGCATTCGGCAGGGTACGCACACCGAAAGTGGACGTGTGTTTCTCGATCTGCTCCAGCACCCCGCGGAAAAGTTCGGGCGACCCGGGAGTCGCGAAACGGGGCGTCACCGACTCCACGAGGTCCATGGCCTGCTTCCGGAAAGCGTTGCGGCCGCCCTCGAGGTTGGCGGCGAGCACGGTGCCGAGGGAAATAGCGCCGCCGCTCTGAACGTAAGCGCTGGGCGGGAACAGGTCGGCTTTCTTCCGCTTGGGGATTTTGTGCCCGGCGGCCTCGACGAGTCGGGCCAGTTCGGGATGCAGATGTAAATCCTTGTCGTACAACAGGAATCGCACCACGCCGGATTCCTCGACGGCGAGGCTGTTACCACTGTGGGGTTCTCCCGCCACCTTGCCGGGTTCACCCAGCACCTTGCCGCCGAGGCGCTCCACCAGCGCGGTAAATTCCCGCACCGCACTCTTGGTGAGTTCCTTGGCCATACTGATGACGACGAGGTTGTTGCCACTGCCGGATTCACCCCGCACATCACCGAGTTCACCCGGCATCTCGTCCAATTCACCAGGCGCCTCGCGTGGTCGACCCAGCACCTTGCCGCCGAGGCGCTCCACCAGCGCGGTAAATTCCCTCGCCGCACTCTTGGTGAGATCCTTCGCCACACTGATGACGAAGTGCTGGGTGCCGCTCTCGACGGTGACGACACGAACCACGTCCGCGGTGAACTCATAGGCCGGGGTTCCCGAGTTCGTGGTGACCCGATTGCTGCCGATCGTCTCGACGGAACTGGAATGTTGTGACCTGGAATAGGTGTGCTGGAAGGTCTCGCCGGGGATGTAGCTGAAGTCGGCCTTGTTGCCCACGCGTTGGGTCAGGCTGATGCCGAGCAGATCGCTGTGCGCGGTGGCATTGCTCTGGGCCGCGTTGTTGCTGGAGGGGACCCAGTTCTCGGAGTTGATATTCACCGTTACCGGCAGCACCTTCACGTTCCGGAAATAGGAATCGAGACGGATGTTGTAATCGGTACCGGCGATGACGCCGGCGGTGCCGATACCCTGGATGTCGTCGGATTGCCGGGAAGTCTGCACCAGCGAAGCCAGCATGGCGTGCGACGACAAGGCAGTGTGAATGACTTGATAGGACAGCGACTCCGGGTTCGTCACGGGCTCCCCGAAGGAATGTTCCCACAACCATTGGCCGCCGGCGGTGAGCTTGTCCAGCCCCCACTCGACCCAGCCGATCTCGGGTTCCGGGCCTGGTGCGGGGTCAGCGGGCGCATCGTGCAGCACACCGGATGGATCCGTCACGACGATGGTGGGGGCGTCGGAGGCCCACGTATCGGTTCGGCGCGGGCCGACCGGCCGGGCCGCCGCCTCCGGCTCCTGTTCCTGTTCCTGCTCCTCAGGGTCGGTGGGGAATTCGCCGGGAATCGTCCGCGGAGCAGGTGTGAAGTCGAATTCGGTATCGATGTGTGCGCTGTGCAGCACACCGGATGGATCCGTCACGACGAGGGTGGGCGGATCCGGCATCGGCGTATCCGACGGCTGTGGCTCGGTCTGCTGCGGCGGCACTGCCGGGGGTGTGTTCCAGCGCGGCAGCACGGGTTCCGCGTCGGGGAACGCGCCGGGAATCGTACCGTCAGCCTCCGGGCGAGAATCCTCGGTCTCCTGGCGGGGATGCCCGGCCTCTTCCCGGGCACCCTCGACGTCCGGGCGAGACCCCTCGGTGCCGGTATGGGGATTTGTGAGGTCGGACGCGGTTCCGTCGATGAGTGCGAGGGTGGCCCGGCGTACTCTCGTGCTGGTTCCGCCGTCGACGACGATGGCCTGCTCGGGAATTACCCAATCCGGGTCGGTGAGCTGTTTGATGTCCTCGGGCGTGACTTCGCGAATGGTGGCCGGCGGCGGCGCGGACGAGTCGGCTGGCTTCTCGGCCAGCGTGCGATAGGTGGGGAGATTCAGCCGAACGTAGCCGGCGGTGCTCTCCAGCTCCGAATCGTCGCCGTGATCGTAGGTGATCTTCATCCAATATTTGACGGGAACCGAGAAGGTCTGCGTCCCTTCGTCGGCGGAGCTGATGATCATATTGGTCCCGCCGGTCTCGAAACCGAATGATTTATCCGACGCTCGATGGTACGAATGAACGTAGCTCGGGGTAACACCCGCGATCAGTTCACTGCCCGGCACGTCGAACGGGTTGTTGAACGCGGCATTGCCACCGCCACTCGGATTGACCCACACCGAATTCCTGCCGGACTGCGTACCACCGGACAGGACGATGCCCGCCACATTCTGGGTCTGACCCTTGGGATACGTCCAATCGTGCCTGGATCCCTCGTGTGGATCGTCCTCCGAATCGCAGTGCCTTTTCGCGACGAGCTGGACCGAAATCTTCTCGGTACCGAACCGGTTGGGCTTTTCGAACCAGGTGATAGAACCTCCTTCGATCTTCCCCGTCGTCTCGTCTACTTCGCCATCGCTCATCTCCTGTAGCGCCGAACTCAAGTCGAACTGTGAACGCATCCGCTCGAATGCGCCGATATTGTTGTCGCGCGCATCCGCGAGTTCCTGCTTACGGTCGATCATGTCCAGCGCGTCCGGGTCATCGTGTTTGCTCGAGAAGAAACCGTGGTCGGACAGGAACTTCTCGGCCACATCGAAGAGCGGGTCGGTGCCGATGACCCCGGTCGGGGTGGTGTCGAGGCCGAGTTGCCGCAGATGCAGGACGTTCGTGGGCAGGTACCGAACCTGATCCGGTTTCGGTTTGTAGCCGAGGGCCTCCTTCGACGGCACCAGCATATTGACCGGATATGAATTCCGTTCGTTGGCCAGCGGTGTCCCCTCTTCCGGCCCGAATCTTTCGCCGTCGCGGATCAGGGTGATACGGAGTTTCATGCGGGGTGTGGTGTGCAGCAGGTCGTCATGTAGACGCAGCGAGCGGGCCGTGTGGGATTTTCTGCCGTAGCCCAGGGACTGCGTGGTCTGATGAGATGCTCCGCCACGGCCGGTGATCTGGCCGCCTCGGCGCGGATACCCGGTGTCCTCGAAGGCATCGCCGGCGCCGAAGGTGGCGCTGACCGCTGGGTGAAAACCGAGTTCATCGGTGATCCTCGACCTCCCTTGCACCCCCAATTCCCGCTTCGTATAGGTTTCCAGGCCGAATTTTTCGTGTATGGGACCGGTGAGCTCCTCACCGCCCTCGAAGTCGGCCTGGATCAGGAAGAAGCCCAGCGATTCTTTCGACTCGGTTTTCCAGGACGGGGAAATCCACGCACCGCCGCGCCGCATCAGCGGTATGTTGCCGATAATATTTTCTTCCTTGAAGAAATCCACAAACGTGCGGGCGGAACGTTTGGAGATGCCGGCGAGAAGGGTCCGGTAGCCGGCTACGGCATCGAGGAGAATTCGATCGTGGTTCGGAATGCTCAGCGGCGCGAATTGGGGGTGCTCTTGCAAGGAGGGAACCTCGTCGTCCTTATCGGGATGGAACGATGGAGGGATGGTGGCGCGATTCTTCGGGTCGACCCGCGGCGTTTCGGTGCTGTCGGCCAGGAACTTCGGGACCATGACCGGAAGCCGTTCCGACACGTCCTCCTCGAGATCGCGCCAGACCTTGTCCGCCGGGTCTACCGAAGGCAGTCCATCCGGGCTCTCGTTGTCGCTGATCTGAAACCGAATTCCATAATGGAACAGTACCGACGGGCCCTTGCTGGACTTTTTGTAGGAAGCTTCGAGCGCTATAAACGCTGTAATGTTGGTGGACGACTGACCGTATATGGTCGAACCCTGCGGTGTGAAATCCACACTACGCAGCCCACTGGTGTTCATCGGCTTTTTAGTTCCATAGGAGCCCGCGACAGACCGCAGGTTGTGCTCGCTGGCATGATTGCTGATCTGGGCCAAACCGCGCGAATAGCGGAAATAGGCTGCGGGCGGGACGCTCTGCGGTTCGCCGTGTTCACCCTCGGGTACGAGTTGCTGCACCACCGGCTGGGGATCGTGCAGACTCATGCGTAGCGAAATCGGGTAAGCGTGACCATTGTAGGTAAAGCTCAGCGGCACCCCCGACGCGGTGAACAGACGCGAATACTCGGCCCTGACGAAGCGGGAGGTCAGCATCTGCTCGATCTCGACGCGGAGTTTCGCCTCCGGACCATCGGAGCCCGCCACATAGGCGTAGGCCTGCCTGCCCATCCGGTTCACCGTATCCATCGCGGACCTGTTTTCGGGGCCCGCTTTGTCCATGACATATCGGTAAACCTGCTCGACCAGCCGCCGCGCCGTCTCTTCCGGAATCGACATGACCTCGACATCCGGTTGGAGGCCGTTATGCCTCGAACCGAGTTCCCGGACAATGTAATTCGGCTCGGGCGGTGTGATCACGATGTCGGGGACGGCGGGGCGTGGTGCGTGCTGAGTGTTCGCCGCGGGCACCGGCGCCGTGGGCGTCGATTCAGCTGGCAATTCGGTCAGCTCGATATTGTCGGCAGGCGCCACCTCGGTCTGCGGCACAATCTGGCCTGCGAGCGCCGTGGTGCCCGGCGGTTGCGTACGTACCAGGTTCCATGCGGCGGGCCGCTCCGAATCCCAGTCTCCGAGAGCGAATCTCACACCGGTGCCGCGGATGTGCATGTGGGCGAACTTGCTCAGATGCCCGATATCGATGCTCAGCTCACCGTTCTCGCCGTAGGTGACGCCCTTGACGGTCTTCGCCACGACCGGGTTGGTGCCCCAGGGGTTACCCAACCGCAGGATGATTCGGCCGTCGTCGCCGGACTGCACGTCCACCTTCGGATATGCATGGCTACCCACGAGTCCCGGATATCGAGTGGTGTTCTCCGAATTCTCGCCGAAACTAGCCGTGCCTAGAATGATGGTGTCACCGCGCTCACGCAGGAACCCGATAAAGTCAGCGATATGCCTTCCGGCCACCCTGCTGGTAAAGAGTTTACCGGGGTCATAGGCGTCGGCCAGGTAACTCAGCACCGCATCTAATTCGGCCGACCACCGGCTCCGCTCGGCATCGTTCAGATGCCCCTGGAGGAAGCTCCCGAATCTCTCGGATTCGGAGACTTCATGATTCTGGGACCACTCGTTCTGCCACTGCGGCTCCAACTCTCCGAGACGCTGCGCGAACCCCCAGTCGGCCTCCGCACCCAGCTGCTCGGAGACCAGATCGTGCAGGGTATCGACCCCGAACCGCATCGGATGCAGGAAAGTCACCAGTTCGACGCTGCGTACCGGCTGATGGATGGAACCAGAACCGCCGACCTCATACGGCGGCAGCAGCTCCGACATATTGATTACCGGCCAGCCGGCCCTGATCTTTTCGAAGTCGCCGCCCTTCACCGTCGCGAAGGCCTTCTCCACGAGCGCCGCCCACAACGCATGATCCTCGTCGTGCGCGGCATAGATCGGCTTGCCATCGGCGTCGGCCCACAAATCCCTGGCCAACCGCACCCAGCGCGGCACACGGTCCCGGTCGAAAGTCCGCACGAACACGGTGCCGTCGCGATATTCGTACGTCATATCCAGGATCTGCCGCATATTGTTGTCGGCGATATCCTGCAACGGCGCGATGAGGTGGCAATCTCCGAGCTTGCCCTGCGCCGCATCCCGTGCCACCGGCCGTAGTTCGCCCTCGGGCGAACTGTGGAACACCGGACCCGTCGGCCGCAGTATCGTGCGCCCCAATTCGCGCAATGCCGCTTCGGATACCCGGGCGTGCCCGTCGATCACAAACGTACCTTGCGGGCCGACGCCCACGGACGTCGATTTACCGGGTGGCAGATGCCACGGGGCGTCGTTGCGCATCCACCGCAACCCCTGGACGCGCGAATCCTGATCCGGCACCTGCCAGTGATATCTACCGTCACTGCCGAGACCGGACGCGGTCATCTCCGACAAGAGCTCACGGTGCACCGAATAGCTCGGCGCCACCGGATCGTCACCGACCCGCACCGAAATGAAATTCGGGCCGCCCGGCTCGTCAGTGCCGGACAGCCGATCCCCGGGCCGCAGGCTCAGCAGCCTTCCGCTGCGGTCCACGATGCCCAACCGGTCCGAGGGCGCATCGACCGTCGACCGCGGCATGGGAGCTATCGGCACCGAACGCGGGTCCAGCGGTATGCCGAAGGGACGCACCGATACTGTTGCATCGAAAGGGATCTCGAATCGCAGCAGCGAATACGCCTTCTGTAGCAACGCCGCCCACATCGGCTCGCCGTCGGAATGCCCCACGTGCATCGGTGATCCCGACTCGTCGTGCAGCAGGCTCCGGTCGAGCGCCACCCAATGTGGCTTGCCATTGACGAAGAACCGCACCCCGACCGTGCCGTCGCGGTATTCGTGGAACATGTCCACCAGCCCCTGCGGATCCCGCTCGGCGGTCTCGGCCAATTGGTCGATCAGCTCCTGATGGTCCCTGCGAGTCCCGGGCCGGACATCGGACCGCCGCGGCGCCGGACTGGAGTCGACCTGCGAAAACACCGGGCCCGCATGCATTCTCATCGCCGTGGGCTCGTGCATGCCCAGCGCCCGCACCGCGTGCGGGGGGATCACGAAGTCCGAGCCCATCATCTCGTAACGCAGACCGCCACCATCGGCCGGACGAGTCGGCACCGGATTGGCGAACCCCAGCACACCCGACGGCCCGCCGGGTATCGCGAACATCAACCCGGTCGGCGCCCGACCGTACTGATCACGTTGCAGCACACCGACTCTCGCACCGTCCGCTGTCGGGCTCCAGCTGAAGAAACGCACCAGCCCGGCAGGCATGGGATAGCGCACCGCGGCCGGATCCGACGGCAGCCGAATCGAATACCGGGCCGCCGCACCACTCGCCCCCGGTATCCGCTCCAGCACCACCGGCTCCCCCGGCCCGATCACCACGGCCCGGCCGTCCGCGCCTATCAGCACGGTGTTCTGCGTCGGCTGAATAGTGCTGACCTGACCAACCGTCGGACTTTCGGGCGCCGTCGAGTCGAATCCGCGCCGGCTCCCATACGGATCCGCACTCGACGACCTCTCCAGCCACTCCGCGTCGCTGAACAATTCCTGTTCCAGCTCGGTCAGGGCGAAATAGTTGGCAATAGGCCGACCGTCGGTGTGAACGGCGACGTGGTAGTGACCGCCGCCGATATTGTCACGGAACAGCGTGTAAGTGGGGGTGCCGGAAGCGCCGTACTGGAGGTGGTGGGCGGTGCCGTCGGGGTGGCGGATGTCCAGGTCGAGCCCGAGCGTGCGAGCCGCCGCGGGCAGCAGGAATTCGGCGGCAGGATCGGCATACCGGCCGTCCAGCAGCAGGTTTTCGAGCTGGCCGGTGAAAGCGGCGTCACGAAGCTCCCGATAAATGCCGTGACGCTGCTGCTGGTACGCGTCGCGGCGCTCGGCGTCCGGGCTGCCGGGCAGGAAGTCGGTGGGCGGTTCCCCGGGCATGAAATGACCCGGTGGGCCGGCAGGCATGAATTCGTCGATCGCGCCGGCCCGGTTGTGGTACGCGGCTTCCACAGCGTGGGCGCGTAGATCCAGATGCGCGTCGGCGTCGTTCATGCCGAGTACCCGGGCGACGGCATGGAACATGCAATTGCCGTCACCTGTCTGCGATTCCCACACCCCACCACCGGGCGCCGGAATATCCCCGATGCGCGAGGGAAGTGCGGCCGCAGCGCTGTGCTGAGCGGCGCCACCCCTGAGGGGATGGTGTCGACTGCTACTCTCGGTCGGGGCCGGTCCCGCAGTGGAGCCGGCATCACCAGCTTCGCGCCGGCTCCGCAACCGCGCGATCCGCTCGGGCCGCAAGAATGGCATGACCGGCGCCAGCAGCCGCTCCGCCCGATGCGGATCCACTCGGAAACTATCGATCGCAATTCCGAAACGTTTGCCGACAGCCAGCAGATTCCCGGCCACGGTTGTCGGCTCGAACCCGAGCTCCGCCGCGATTTCCGGACGTGTGTAACCAGCGGCGTAGTGCTCGAAGATGTTTCGCTGATTCGACGACAGCGAAAGCGTGGCCGTCGCGGGCGACGGCGACGGCGCCGCTATCGCGTCCAATGCGGCGGCGGACAGAACCCCGAGTTCCAGGACGCGTTCTTGCAGGGCCGCGGCGGAAACCTTCCAATCCGCATCGGCGCCGAATCCGACCTCGAATATCTCACCCAGTTCTTTGATATACGGCCTGGACCAGTTCTTACGCTGCCTGAAAATTTCATCGATCTGCTCGACGGTATAACCTGCGGCAAGATAGGGTAAAATAATCTTCTCATCCTCGGATAAATGATCCGATGGATGCGGCACTTCCTTCATCTCGTCGATAAAGTCCGGGTCGGTACCGACCTTTTTCAATACCCCGGCAGTAGTCTCTTCTCCAAGTCCCTCACGTGCCTTCCTGAGCCTTTCCTTGACGGTCGAATCGCTGATCTCCAGCGCCCTCATGGTCCGCGACCTGCTGTAACCTTTGCCGGCATAGGCGAGCGCCTCTTTCACCGGCTTCGCCAGCCGGCCGAACGGCACCACCGCAGCCCTGGGCCCGCGATCGGTCGCTGCTTCGTGCCCGCGGGCGCTCTGCCCATCGGAGACCGTCGCGGGCGGCGGTGCCATCGCCTCCTGCAGAGCCGTGGCGGTCAGCACCCCCAACCTCTGGGCACGTTCTTTCAGGGTCGCAACGGACGTCTCCCAGTCGGTGTTCGTGCCGAAGTCGACCTCGAATACCCGGCCCAACTCTTTGACCTGGCCCCAGATCCAAGGCCCGCTTTTTCCTAGAATACCGCTCATCTGCCCGATGCTGTAGCCTCCGGCAACATATCGGAGCACGATCTTCTCATCGTCGGACAAATACTCGGACGGATGTGGCACATCCTTCATCGCATCAATAAATTCGGGATCGGTGCCGACCTTCTCCAATACCCCGGCAGTAGTCCTTTCGCCAAATGTTTCACGCACCGCCCCGAGCCTTTGATTCACCGACGGAGCTGCAATTCCCAGAGCTTTCCCGGTCCGGGAGATGCTGTAGCCCTTGCCGACACGGGTGAGCGCCTTTTGCTGTGGTTCCGTCAGATTGCCGAACGACGGCGACCACGGCGCGCGGTCGGCAGCGGTAGCGGTGGTGTCGGACAGCTGATTTGGATTGTCGGTGAGCAGATCGTTGCGATCGAGCCGGTCGGTGAGGTCGGCGAGCGGGGTGAGCCCCGAGTCGTCCGATGGAGAGCGGTGGATCGCTGTGGTGGCGGTGTCCTGCGCCGCGGTGGTGACGGCGCCCGGGGATTCGGGCCGGTCCTGGGCCGCGCCGAATTCACGCTGCCGGCGGGCTTCGGCAATGGCCTCCTCGTCGAGCAGGTGCCACCAGCGAGCCTCGGTAACGGCGGCGTCCGGATCGGAAACGCCGAGTTTGCCGTACAAGCCTTTATCTCTTCCCCCCTTCCCGCTCACCGCTTTGCTTATCGCATTTTTTTTGATGTGCGAATATTCGCCACGTTGCCGGAGGCTGCCGGCGATCGTGGAATACTTCTCGTAGCCGGCGGCGCGGCGCTCGAGAAATGCCTTCTGCAGCTGCGTGAGCCTGGGCCCGGGGATAGTGGTGATGTAGCGGTGCTGGACCGGCATTCGGCCGTATTGATAGTTGCCGCTACCCGGCTGTCGACGGAGGTAGTGGATCCGCGCGCCCGGGGTGGGGTTGTTGATGATCGCATGCGTGGTGTCGTGCTGGTGGATGATGACATTGGCTTCGGCGTGGTCGATCGCGGCGACGAGCGCAAGGGGGACGCCGGGGTACTTGGTGAAGCGACTTCCGGTGGATTCGCCGCGACGGATTGCCGCGATTTCGCGTTCGAGTACTTCGTCCTGCTCGAGGGCAATACTGTTGCGGAGCTGGTCGGCGTCGGACAGCTCGAAGTCGATTTCCATGTACATGTCGTTATTGCCGAATCCGTGCTGAAACAGCTTTTCGTCGGCCTGTTCCGCTTCGATCACGGCGTCGGCAATATCGTCGTTGGTGATGTAGTCGCGGTACTTGTCGCGGTGTGTGCCGAGGTAATGGGCGACGTCGGCGTGGAAC